>JAVQWE010000273.1:0-4463 GCA_033579175.1 Phycisphaerales bacterium
GGTTTGCCATTCGCCTGAAGACCCCCGCCCAGAGCCGCTCTCCCGAGGAAGTCGGGCAGCGGATCGACCCGTTCGACGCGCGCTATCCTCAGGGACAGCTTGCGTTGACCAGCCGTCCACTGGCAGAGATTGTCAACAAGCCCTGGTACGTCGGGCAGATTCTGACCGGGCCGATCTGTCTGCTGGCGTCGAGGCTCTCTCTGGCCGCGGCGCGCCCGGCGGATGTGGAGCGGGCATCGGTATCGCTGGCCGCGCGGGTCTCCCGCGTCCAACCCTCCCACGCGCGAATTGCCGAGATTGGCACGCTGTACACGGCGATTGCCGGGATGCTGAACCTGCTGGTGATCATCGACTCGGCCAGCCGAGCCGGGCGAACCCGTGAGGCTGCGCCATGAATCCGGCGGACTGGTCCATGCTTGCGTACACCCCGTTCGTTGATCCGCTGCCGGTCTGGAACTACTGGATGGCGCTGATCATTCCGCTGACTGTGGGGGTTTCTATCGCCTACAAGTCCATCAAGTGTCGGGAGATGTCCCAGGTTCCGAGAGAGGCCGCACAAATCTCCCTGCTGATCCTGCTGGCAATGGCCGCAGCGGCGTTGGTGCTGTGGGCGATCGTCTGGATCATGGAAGTCACGGTTTGAGGGACTCCCGACAGCAGCGGATCCCTCTCAGGCCCGTCTGCGAATCCAGCCCGGCACGTTTACTCCCAGCACCAGGCAGGCGCCAAAATAGACTGCGGCTCCGGTGGTCATCAACAGCATAAGCTGCGCGGCCCAGCCGGATTTTGATTCTGCCGCCGGATAAATCGGCGACGCGGCGATCCCCAGGCAGGCGACGGTCATCGTGATCGTTGCCACCAGCATTTTCAGGATGCCGGGCAGGATCGACCGCAGTCCCAGTCCACCCACCCGCCGGCTCAACAGCCACAACATGCCCAGCGACTGGATGGTGAAGCTCACAAGCGTTCCGACGGCCATGCCACTTTCGCGCAGCGGCGTCCAGAGCAGGGGGATTTCAACCACCAGATTGATCAGCAGATTCCACACGACCCATTTCAACGGGGTGAGGGCATCATGCAGCGCATAGTACGCACGGTTGATGATCTGCAGCAGACTGAAAGCCCAGATCGCCGATGAGTAGATCGCCGTTGACAGTGCCACCCACCGGGCGTCGTCGGAGGTGAATTGTCCATGCTGGAACAACAGACGGGCGGCCGGTGTCGCCACCAGCACCATGCCGGCGCTGGCGGGGATCCCGAGGAACAACGCCGCCTCAATCCCCCGTCGAAGCACGGCCCGGAATTCATTCGTTGCCTGAAGGGTTGACCTTGGCCCGGGAGCATTCTCCGCCGACGCTTCTCTGGCAAGCCTGGGGAAAATGGCTGTCGCCAGCGCGATGGCGAACACCCCCAGGGGAAACTGGTACATGAACTGCGCCAGATCGAGCCGCGCTGCGGCGCCCTCGGCCATGGGCAGCCGCAGCGACATCCCGAATGGATGCATCGTCGATTGATTGGGGGCTTCTGAGAGCGCGATCGCCAGTCCCTTGTCCATGAGCACCCCGATCTGCAGCACCCCGGCGCCCACCGCCACAGGGGCCGTCATCTGCAGCATGCGTCGAACGGCCGGGGTCCATATCGCCGTCATGAATCGGAAGCGGAATCCGACGGCATGCAGCGACGGAACCAGCATCGCCACTTGAATGACCCCGCTGACAAGCACCGACCAGCTCAGCCATCGGACGGCCGACTCCTGCCCCGACGGATTCTGCAGATCAAACAGTCGTGCCGAGCTGACGATCGCCGCAATCAGGCACAGGTTCAGCACGATTGAGGTCGCCGCTGCCACCGCAAAACGACCATGCACTTGCAGGACTGCGCTCAGAAACGCCGTGCCGCACACCAGCAGCACGTACGGCAGCATGATCATGGACAGCTTGACGGTGAGCAGATGATCGGGCCGCAGGGGGGCGAACATCATCAGGGCCAGCAGGATCGCTTCCCCCACAGCCGTTACGAGGATCAGCAGGAACACCAGCACGTTTACGCTGGCGGCGGCGAAGTCGCCAGGGCTGTTCAACCCGGCATTCACCGGCGCATCGATGTGCAGAGCGCCCGCAGGCGGACCGTTGCAATCGATTTCGAGAGGAACCGCCCCCTCTGCATACGTGTTTTTTTCGTCCTGACGTTTTACCGCTTGCGCGTAAAGAGGGATAAACGCCGCCGACAGCGCGCCCTCTCCCAGGAGTTTCCGGAACAGGTTGGGGATCGTGAACGCCACCTTCCACGCCGCCCAGATGGCATTCGCGCCGAAATAGTACGCGCCGACCATCTCGCGCGCCAGTCCTACCAGTCGACTGATGAGCGTAATGAAGCCGATCAGGCGGGCATGCGAGAGGAAGCCAGGAGCCTTTCGCGGGGTGTCATCCATGACTGTCCGGCTCAAGCAGACCGGATTGTCTGCTCCGCTGCAAGCATCTGGTTCTTGATCTTTCGTGTCAGGTCAGCAGGGTCGTCCGAAGCCAGGATTGCGGAGCTGATGGCCACCGCCCGAATCCCGGTCTCCAGGACCTGGCGAAGATTGTCCGGATTGATGCCCGCAATCGCGACGGAGGGAATTTTCACCTGACTGGCGGCCGCCCGGGCAAACTCCAGGCCCGGAAGGATCGGGCGCGGCTTGGTGGTGGAATGGAAGACCGGTCCGACTCCGATGTAATCGGCCCCGTCTCGCTCGGCCGCCTGCGCCTGGGAAAGATCATGGGTGCTGACCCCGACGATGCGGTGATGTCCGATGATTTTTCGGGCTTCAGCGGCCGGGAGGTCATCCTGGCCGACGTGTACCCCATCCGCTCCGGAGAGCAGGGCGATGTCCGGCCGATCATTGATGATGCTCAGAACCCCGTGCCGACGACACATCTGGACAAGTTGTCTGGCGCGGATGAGCAGTTCTGCTCCGCACAGCTCCTTCTCGCGGAGCTGCACGCAATCGGCCCCCCCGGCGATGGCGGCTTCAACCACTTCCTGCCATGCCCGCCGACACAATTTCTCAGTGACGATCACGTACAATCGAACGCGATCGAACAACCCTGGTCGCAATCGGCGCAGAAGACGGGCTTCAATGTCGTAGAAGCGGTAACGCAGGGTCTCGATGCTCGAAGCATCTTCGGCTGCGCCAATCTTCAAAGCTTCTTCCAGGCTGCGCAGCGCTTCTCCCAGCCTCTTGCCGGAGGCAGTGACGATCTGCGCCAGGCTGCTGCGGTGTCGTTCATCGGGGGTCGAGAGGACGGTGCCCACGTCGGCGGGGGTGTCGCGATGCAGCATTGCCTCCGGCAGCACGTCCGATAACACCCTGGAAAGCTCGTGCCGAAGTTCTTTCAGGCTTGCCGTCAGGCCAGAATCGTTCAGCGCGAAGCGCGCGTAATCCTCCATCACGCGCAGCGCCTCGCGGGCGCGATTGGCGTTGGCATCAACAATCCGGCCGGTTTCAGGGTCCAACCGCATCGGGCGTCCCTTGGGATTATAGATCGGCCAGGTCGTGTTTCATTACAGGCGCAACCGTCGGCATAACCGGCGCGTAAACCGGTACGAATTGGACGATCTGCGCAGGCCGCGGCAACGCAGCGCAAATGGATCGGTCAGAATTCCGGAACAATCGGCTGTGAAACTCGCACGAGGGAGAAACAGGATGCTGCTGCGTCGCGTTGTCGTGCTGAGCGCTCTGGCGGTGTTCCCCAGCACCGCCTGCTCAGCTCGTTCTGCACCGAACGGGCTGGCGGCCGAATCCTACCCGAGTGTTACGGATACCGGTTCCTGGATCATCGAGCCCCGTTGGATGGAGAGTACGGCTGTGAACTTCGGGGCGCCTCCTGAGGAGGAAGTCCGTCCGGAGCCGATTCCCCTTCCCCCCGCGGGCGTCATCGGGCCCGCCGTTCTGACCGGACTCGTGGCCGCTTTATCGTTGAAAAACCGCCGGACGCGAGCGCGTGTCCTTCGGTGAGCCGCGGCCGGCCGTCACCGATCATTCGCCATACTCGCACCAGGTCTTGGGAGTCTCCCACACGGTGACTGAGGCCAACTCCCTGCCGGCGGCGCTGAATCGGGGCTGGAGGATTTCATAGATCACGCGCGCGATGTTCTCAACGCTGGGAATCCGCTGCGCAAACTCCGGCACTTCGAGGTTGAGATTACGGTGATCGAATCGCGCGATGACAGATTCGTGCACGATGCTTTCCAGTTCGGGCAGACCGGCAATCAGGTCGCTGCCATCGGCCCGTCCGCGGATGGTCACCTGCAGTTCGTAATTATGACCATGCCCCAATGGATTGTTGCATTTGCCGAAAATACGCCGGTTTTCCTCATCGCTCAGGGAGGGATTGTGCAGGCGATGCGATGCGGAAAACTCGAACTTCTGGCTGAGTCGGGTGAACATGGGCTGCTCCAATCGGCAGGCGGTCAGCGAAAGA
>JAVQWE010000274.1:0-4455 GCA_033579175.1 Phycisphaerales bacterium
GGGGTGTACAAGCGCCTCGACATCTATGATCCCCGGACAAACACCTGGCGAACCGGCCCGAACCTGCCCACCGCGCGACACGGTATCTTTCCCGTGCTGCATGGGGGCAGAATTTACGTCCCCGGCGGGGGAGTGAAGGCGGGGTTCAGTCATTCCACAGTCCACGAAGTGCTCCAGCTCGGCTGAAGTGCAGCGATTCGGCCGACTTCGTTCCTAGGGAGGGGGGGAACAACCGCGACGGCCGCGCCGACGTCGGCAGGGGGCGGGATGATCCGCCAGCCGCAGTTCAATCAGGGTGCGACGATTGCCGCATCGGCTCATCCGGGTGGCAGGTCGGAGGGCATGACGTGCCGATCCACCCGCGCTGCCACCAGCTCTTTCAGCCGATGCGCCCGGAAAAACTCCCGCACCTGGGCTTCGGTGTATCGCTGGTCGTTCTTCACGCTGTGGATGATGCTGTAACCCCGTCGAACCAGCTCCGGCAGATCAAACGGCAGTCCTATGAAGCGAATCCCAAACACCTCGCCCGGCGCGACAAAATCCTTCAATCGGAAGCCGGCGGCGCGGGCGTACATGTGCATCATCAGTTCCTCGGGCACGTCCACGTTTGTCCAGTAGTCCGGGCGGGCCAGGTACCCTCGACGGTCCATCTCTGCCAGGCACTCCCGCGACACCGCATACGCTCCCCCAAGGCAGTTCTCGCCATACTGATACCCCGCTGCCACCGCCTGCGAGAGGTGCCGCCGGATCATCGCCCCGCCCCGATCCGCCAGCCACCGGCGCAGCCCGCGCAGCCACGTTCCCGGGCCAGACCAGCGCAACGGCGACTCGTGCAGCTTCCGCATCAGTTCGGCGCTGCGGCGGTTGTCCCGCTCGAAGCCCTCCGGGGTTCGCGTGCTGGCTCCGAGCACCCCCACGGAAGGATCAGCATCAAACGCGGCGGCCAGTTTCTGTGCAAACGGCCCGATGACCAGCGCGTCGGTGTCGATCTTCATGCCGAAGCGCGCCTCCGGAGCGTTGCGCGCGATCCACTGGAACCCCAGAAGCGAGTTGCCGCACACCCCCTTGGCCTGCTTGAATCCGAACTTCTTCGGACGCTGAAACCAGACAACATGCGGCTGGACCTGCGGCGGGAAACGCAAGCGTCGCCCGAGTTCCCGGTCTTGCGGGGCGTCATCGATGACGATCATGCGGCAACGCGCCGGCTCGCAGACCCCGATGGCATCGAGCAGGTCGTTGCAACGCTCGATCTCCAGGTCCTTCGGCCCCACCAGCAGGGCGACGGCATAGGTCAAATCCATGGCGCACGGGCCTTCCGCCAAACCGCTTGAAGCAACTCGATTATGACCCGTGCCCGGAGGCGGGCAAGCCGCCGCGGCTTGCGGAAGGTCCGAGAATCATCCGAGGCCCGGTCCCCGACCCCCGCGGCCGGTTCACAATCAGAGAAATGACTTGATGATGTCCAGCACGAACAGCGCGACGATCGAGGCCTCAAGGATGATCATCCACAGGTTTGTCTGGTCCTGACGGAGAATCTGATACAGTTCATCCAGAGTGCGCAGTTTCTGGTCGATGGTGTTGTGCCACTCCTGCAGGTGGAAGCGCACCGCCAGACCCTGATAGATGCGGGCCAGGTGCCAGTCGCCGAAAAACTTGGTGATGTTGGAAAGCTCATCCTGAAGACGAGCCAGGTCGATGCGAATCTCGCGCAATTCCCGCTGTGTGCGGTTCAGGCGCAGCGGTGTCCACCGCCGTTGTGCCAGGTCGCGATAGCTGGTCTCCACCGCATCATCGAGGATGCGGTCGTAAGCCTCCAGTTCCGCAAGCTGAAGGTTGGCCAGCTCCATGATGTACAGCACTTCGTCAAAATAGCGGGGCTCATCCACGACCAGCGCGGCATCCCAGTCGATCACGACCACGTCGTTTTCGTAATAACTGAAGTATTTGGCGCTGGATTCGTCAGCTTCCTGATCGGAGAGCTGCCGCGGGTCAGGCTCTTCCGTCAACAGCGATGCCACCGCCCGGCGGTTGGCCATGAGCCAGTCTTCAGCGCTGAGCGGCTGTCCGGACGGGTCGCGCAACGGCGCATGGAAGCAGAAAACGGTGTAGGCCTCCTCATCTCCAAGGGTTCGCGCCGGTCGCACCAGGCACGGGCCCAGCTCCATCCGGACCTGTTCGGCAAGATCGCGAACCTCGTCATACAGAAATGCGCCGTCCGGGAAACGCAGATCGTGATAGCACACCAGGTCTTCGATCCGGTCCACGCAGAACGGTACGCGAACCATGATGCTGATCGCGCCCACCGGAAGCATCTTGACGGTTCGCTCCATCCGGATGGGTCCTCGTGGTCCGAACCGCTCGATCGGCGGGAGCCGGACCATCTGCGGGCGGTAAAAGAACAGTTGCCGGGGGGATTTCTTGCTGGCGTCGGGCACAAACTGTGCCACCGGCTGCCCCAGAAGCTCTTGGATGGGACGCCGGGAGATCTCGTAGGCGATGTCGAACGCGAACAGATACACCACTTCGCCGGTGAGCTTGCCGGTTGTCGAGAGCGACACCGCAGGGATCGGTTGACCGGTTGCCAGACTCATCAAACCCTAGTCTATCCGCAAGACGGGGGGTTGGTCACCCTTGATTCAACGGGAATCAACTCGTCTTAAGTATATGTCAACAATCAACTTACATCGATTTCTGCCCCGAATTGCCACGCGGACGCCTCACCGTCAGGTTGGATTGAGCCGGGCAGACGGTGTAATACCCCTTGATGCCTGATCGACCCCTGCGAGTGCTGCATCTGCTCACCGCCGTCGATCCGGGGGGGCTTTCGCGGTACGTGATCGACCTGGCCAACGCCACGGCAGCCGAGGGGAATGAGGTGGTGGTGGCGGCCGACGAGGGCGCCTGGGGCGAGCGTTTTCTCGGGCAGAGCTTCGAATTTGTGAGAATTCCCCTCCGTCGGGAACGCTGGCTCTACCGCCGGTCGCTGGCGGTGCTGTCGGCGCGTCTGGCCGACCGCCCCCCCGACCTGATCCACAGCCACTATCGACGGGCGACGCTGCTGGGTCGTCGCCTGCAACGACTGCTGGTGTCCGCTCAGACCGGCGCCGCTTCGGCAAGGTCGACGGCGTTGCCCGGTCCCCGGGACGGGGTTCCCCCGATTCTCTACACCGTACATCTTTCCCACATTTCGTTGGGCTTTCCGCGCAATCTTCTGACCGACTTTGGCGACCATACCCACGTGGCGTCAGAGGATTCCCGGCTCTGGTGCCTGCAACAGGGTCGGGTGCCGGCCGAGCGGATCACGCTCATCCCCCACGGGGTGGACACGGCTCGTTTTCATGTGCCCACCCCGGAGACCCGATCGGCCGCCCGCGCTGCTTTGCAACTGGGTGAATCGGAGGTGGTTGCCGCGTTCGTCGGGCGCCTGGAGAACCCCAAGAACGAATCCTGGCTGATCGACTTGGCCGCCGCCTCCCGGGCACAACTGCCCCACCTGCGGGTGTTTCTGGCCGGCGACGGGCCCAATGCCCCTGCCTTACGCCAGCGAATTGACGAACAGAATCTGCATGATCGCGTGCGCCTGCTGGGCGAAATCGACCCCCTGCCCCTGTACCACGCTGCCGACGCCCTCTTGCTGCCGTCGGCCCGGGAGGGATTCTCGCTGGTGTGCGCCGAAGCGATGAGCTGCGGTTTGCCGGTCCTGCGAACCCGCACCAGTGGCACCACCGAGCTGATCCTGGAAGGCCAGACCGGTTGTTCCACACCCATCGACCGCGACGCCTTCCTCGCCGCCGCCATCCCTTTCCTTTCCGACCGCTCGCGGCTGCGCGCCATGGGTGCCACCGCCGCCGAACACGTCCGCCGGAACTTCACCTTCCGGCGGCAGGTGGAGCGGACGATCGAGCTGTATCGTCGGCTGGCGCAGCGCGCGTAACCGGGCACGCCCGTGGGAGTTGTCATCCGCCGGGCACCGTCGGGCCGGCTTGCGCGCCCATCCCGGTAAGCGGCCCTGTGGGCAAGCGATCGGCCTGTACCGGCTTCGAGGGTGATCGGCAGCGCCTGCCGGCTTGGTCGGGCCGCAGCCCGGGGAGTTCGATGGAGCTTTCCCCGGGCTGACGTGGGGAGGTTCGGGCCTGTGGGCAGGCTCAGGGCCGACGTTGCCGACGCACCGTCAGGGGAACCGGTCCTGCCTCGTGGGGCACGCGCGCCAGTCGGCCCAGAATCTCGCAGAACAGCTTGGCTTCTTCGTCGCTGAACTGCGCGCCGAAATGCTCTAGAACGAGGGATTCATAAACCGGCCAAGTCCGGGCCATGGCTCGGTCTCCTGCCGGGAGAAGGACGGCGTAGGCCCCGCGTCGGTCTTCCGCCGCCGGCTCCCGCGCCAGAAGCCCGGCGGCTTGCAGACGATCGATCAGCCGGGTCATGCCGCTTCTGGACAGGACCACCCTTCGGGCC
>JAVQWE010000275.1:0-4452 GCA_033579175.1 Phycisphaerales bacterium
GCCGGAACCCGCAAGCTCACGCGCGAAAAATCGATCGGAGTTGCCGGGCCGGCCGGCGGGGGTGCGGCGGCGGTAAAACTGCCGCAAGGCGCGCCATCGAGCGCGGCAATCTGCCCGCGCGCGATCACCAGTCGGGCGCGGGGGGATTGCAGATCGTCGAAGATCATCAGATCGGCCCGGCGGCCCGGCGCCACCGCCCCACGGTCGCGAAGACCGAACCATTCAGCCGGGTTCAGCGTCGCCAGGCGAAACGCCTCCACCGGATCGATGCCAGAGGCAATGGCCCGGCGCAGCATGTGATCGATCCCGCCGTCACCCAGAAGATCGGCCGGCTGACGGTCGTCGGTGCACAGGCAGATCCGACGATTGGTCTGCGGGGTGACCAGCGGAAGCAGGGTGCTCAGATTCCGGGCGTTGGTGGCCTCGCGAAGCAGAATATACAGCCCGCGCGCCAGCTTCCGGCGCGCCTCTTCAAGACTGACGCACTCATGATCGCTGCCGATACCGGCGGCGGCGTACGCGTTCAGATCGGTTCCGGCGACGCCCGGCGCGTGCCCATCGATCGGGAGATGACCGAACGCCTCGATCTTGGCCAGCACCGCAGGGTCTGCATGAATCACCCCCGGAAAGTTCATGACTTCGGCCAAGCCAATGAGGGTTCCGGGATGTTGCCGGGCAAGTTGGGCAAGCTCCGCAGCGGGCAGGGCGGCGCCGGCGGTGGCGAGGTCGGTGGCGGGCACGCAACTGGGGGCCATGATCCTGACATCCAGGGGCAGATTCCGGCTGACGGCGATCATGTAGCGGACGCCCTCGGCGCCGGCGACGTTGGCGATCTCGTGCGGGTCTGCCACCACCGTCGTCACGCCGCGAGGAACCACCGCCCGGGCAAACTGCGGGGGGGTGCACAGCGAACTTTCGATGTGAACGTGCGCATCGATCAGACCCGGCGCGACGAAACTGCCCTTGAGCTGGATGGTTTCCACGCCGCGGTAGCCTTGGCCCACACCGGCAATGCACCCTTCGGCGATGGCGATGTCGGCCGGCTCGATCTCTCCGGAAAACACGTTCACCACGCGTCCTCCGACCAGCAGCAGGTCGGCGGGCGCATCGGCGCGGGCAACGGAGAGCAGACGCGGCAGGTTCATGGGTGAACGGGTGGGGAGGCATGTTACCCGCGGGACGCCGGGAATGCATCGGCCGGGTGGGATGGGTTCAGCCATCCCGCCCGGAGGGCATCGGGAATTTCGTAGCCGACTCCCGGATCGACGCAGGCTCGCCGCAGTCGGTGCGCGGGGGATGGATGTCAGTCGGCCGGCGCGATTCACTTGGCGGCGGGGATCGCCAGCAAGTTGCCGTCGCCCGGCATCCGACGCGTGCGCTTCTGGCTTCCTGAGGCGGGGCTGTGAGCGACGAGTACGCCGTTCAAAACTGCCGTCGTTGTCGGGCGACGGGAATTCCGAGAATCTTGCGATATTTGGCGACGGTGCGGCGGGCGAGGTCCAGTCCCTGGGCCTTGAGCGCGGCGACGATCTGATCGTCGTTGAGCGGGTTGGACTTATCCTCAGAGGCAATGAGCTGTTTGAGCTTTTCCTTGACGGCATCCCAGCTTACATCCTCGCCACTGGCGGCGTTGGTGGTGCCTTGGGAGAAGAAACGCCGCAGAGGGAAAATCCCGCGGGGGGTCTGAATCCATTTTTCGCTGACGGCCCGACTGACCGTGGCGACGTGGATTCCGAGCTGATCGGCCACCTGCGTCATGGGCAGGGGGCGCAGGGCTTCCGGCCCGCGCTCGAAGAACTCGCGCTGGGCATCGACCACCACCCGGATCACCCGCTTGAGCGTGCTGGATCGCTGTGCGATCGATTCAAGCAGCCAGCGGGCATTGCGGACACTGTTGTTGAGGTATTCGCGGGTTTTGCGGTCTACCGATTTGTCCTTCAACATCCTGCGATAGGTGCCGCTGATGTAGAGGTTCTCGGCGGGCTCGCGAGCCATGGCGATTTCGTACTGTCCGGTCTCCGGGTCGAAATAGACGGTGGCATCAGGGGTGATCGGGGGGGCTTCATCCCGGGAAATGAGTTTTCCGGGGTGCGGGTGGAGGCGCGACAGCCTGCGAACCGCCGCCTTGATCTGGCTGATGTCGCGCCCGAGGGCCTTGCTGATCTGGGGGTAGCGATTGAGCTCCAGGTCGCGAAGATGATTCCGGAGCAGGGCGCGTTCCAGTTCAAAATCGTGTCCGGCGGCCAGCTCTTCATCTTCCTCGATGGCATCGAGCTGGATCAGCAGGCACTCGGGGAGGTTGCGTGCGCCGACGCCGGCCGGCTCGAGGGTCTGCACCAGCTTCAGGGCCTCCTGGAGCTCCGGGAGGGTGGCCGGGTGCTTCATGGAACGTTGCACCTCTTCCAGAGGGGTGCGGAGATAGCCATCTTCATCCAGATGCTGGATGATGGCTTTGCCTGCGGCGTCGAGGTTGGCGGGGATTTCCAGCAGCGCCCACTGGTTGAGCAGGTGTTCTGTGAGCGACACTCCCCGGGCGGCGCTGTTGGCCATGGCCTCGAGCTTGCCGTCGCGTTCTCCGTCGAGGCTGGGTGCGCGGGGGCGGAAGGGGGCATCGGTGGCGAATTCCTCATTTTCGAGGTAGTCGGCAATGCGGGAGAGGCGTTCGAAGTCGGCGGCGCCGTCATCGCCGGGGCTGTCCACCACCAGCTGCCGTTCGCCGTCGGCATCGGTGGGCTCCGGGGGGTTGGAAGGGACGGCCGGGGGGGATTCCGGGTCTACCTGCCGCAACTCCAGCACGGGGTTGGATTGCAATTCCTGCTCGATGCGTTCCTGGAGCGCCATCAGCGGCAGTTGGAGGATTTCCATGGACTGGATCATCCGCGGCGTCAGGAGCTGCCGCTGGTCCATCCGCATCGACATGGATTGACTTAAACTCATGTCCTCAAATCACTTACGAAAATTCGAGGCCTCCGGCACGCCTTTTGCTCCCGAAAGTATATCGGTCAGTCGGACAGGGGGCAATCGCATGGGGGAAGGTTTTGGCTTGGCTCGGGCTCGGCGGTATGCTCCCGACGTGCTCGCGCGGATGCTGGCGCTGCTGTGCGTCCTGCTGGCGACAGGTTCCTGCGAAGAGCCTCCTGCCTCCGCTCCGAGTCGGCTGGCAGTCGTTGCAACCGTTTATCCCTTGGCCGACATCGCCCGCACGATCGGGGGAAGCCGGGTCGATGTGCAATGGTGGATCGAGTCGGGGCAGTTCGTTGCCACCTACCAGCCCTCTCCCAGCCAGATCGAGGCTTTGCGACGGGCTGCAATCGTCGTAAGTGGTGGCGTGGGCGAGCTTTACGCGACAGAAGAATTCGCCGGTGAACCGGGCGGCCGAAGGCTGATCCGGCTGGACAGCCTGATCGACCCGCAGGAGCGCGTCCCGGCACTCTGGCTTGACCCCACCTTGGCACGTGCCAGCGCCGACGCCTTGGCCGAGCGTCTGAGCGCCATGGACCTGGCTCATGCCCCCGACTATCGCGCCGCCGCCGACCGTTTTCGACGCGATCTGGATGACCTCACCCGCGAATTCGACTCGGCCCTGGTCGGTCTGATCGGCAAGAACGTCGGTTGCGTCGGCAACGACTATTCCGCATTGGCCCGGCCCTTCGGCTTCCAGACCGTGCAACTGCATGACTCGCCGGTGGTCGTGCTGGATTCGGCCGCGCTCTCCCACGTGGCGCGGAAAGTGGTGGAGAATGCGTGCGTTCTGGTGCTGATCGAGGCGGACACCCCGCCGGCGGTGGTGAAACAGGTGCAGGCGAGCATGCCGGTTCCCGTGGTGACGATCGATTCCCTCGGTTCCTGTGCCACCCCAAGTCGCGACACCTACCTGGAGCTGATGCGCTTCAACTATCAGCAGCTTCAGGACGGTTGGCGTCGCGCTACCGGTTTCTGAGCCGACGCAGACGGTGCGGCACCCCCAGATCGGCCAGCCGATGGCAAGCGGCGGCACCCTCGGCGGATGTTTCCGCTCTGAAGCCTGCCGGGGATGAAAGCAGTAATTTTCGTTGCCACGCGCTTGGCGGGTCAGGCTGAGCTTCACGGAGCCGGCTTCCTTCCGGGTGCCGGCACTTGCGCGCACATCTCGACCGAGAGGATTCAGGAATGCTTCAAGACCGACGGCAGCCTTCCAGCCCGACGCCGCTTCCCGAGAGAAACCCTCCCGTCGAGGATTCCTGGCCCCCGCCTTGGCATGGCAAATCCGGGCGGGGGAACCTGAAACGTCGTTCTCACTTCGGCGGGAGCCTTCGTTGACCCCTCTGAAGGCGGAGGACACGTCGGCGAACGCGTTTGCGGCTCTCTGTAGCGGGTTTCCGGTCGGGCAATCCGTGAATCTTGCTATTGCACGCCGCGGCAGGATAGGTTAAGGTTCCGGGCGTCAGGGGTTTTCCATGGTTCCATAAGCTC
>JAVQWE010000276.1:0-4443 GCA_033579175.1 Phycisphaerales bacterium
GCTTTGTCGCCGCGACTTACACCGCGGCAGAGGTTCTGTTCATTGACCTCCGTCCTGCCGGTGACAGCATCGCCCGTCTGCGTCCCCTCACGCAGGCGGTGATTTCCCTGGATTATCCCCCCGCGTTTTATCCCACCGGCCCCCCTGCGACGCTCTGACCGACGCGCTGTGAGCGGGTGTCTGTTGGTGTCTTCCGGAGCGAGATCGCCCGTTTGAAGCTGGTGATTCCATGCCTGGCGTGATTGCCGGCGCTCGAAGAGCGTTCACGCTGATCGAGCTGCTGGTTGTGATCGGGATCGTCGCGGTGCTCGTCGCCGTCCTGCTGCCTGCGCTCTCCCGGGCGCGAGCGGCGGCAGCGACGACCCAATGCCTCTCGAACATCCGCCAGTTACAGGTCGCGCAGGTGGCGTATGCGGCAGCCAACGACAACGCGCTGATCGCGGCAGGAGATGGATCGGAACAGGGTTCGTGGATCGGGCAACTGCAGCCCTATGCGGGCGCGCCGCTGGTGCGCCGTTGCCCCTCGGACCTCAGCCCCTACTTCGATCGCCCCCTGCCACCGCCAAATACCGACCCCGACCGTCGGCGGACCACCAGCTACGGCATCAACAATTACGTCTCCCCGACGCACAGCCCGTCTTCCGGGCGCGTGTTCAGGAAGATCAGCCAAGTGCCCCGCGCATCGCGGGTCATCCAGTTTGCCGAACTGGCAGAGACCGGCGCCTATGCCGGGGCCGATCACCTGCACGTGCAGTATTTCGAGCACCTGTTCGTCTCACGGCTGGTCAAAATGAGCGAACAGCTACCGCTCGGACGCCACGGCGGCAGACCGCTCTCGTGGGACTGCCGGTTGAACTTCAGCTTCCTCGACGGCCATGCCGAGACGCTCTCGATGCGTCAGGTGTACACCGGACCGGAGCGGAATCTGTTCAACCCTGCCGTGGCCAGGTGAGTCCTCACTTCGTGGTTTGTCTTGATGGCTCCAACTCCTGTCTTCCAGAAGGGATTCTTCGCCATGCGACATGTTGCATTTTGCGTTTGCAGTCTTGGCGTCGCCGTTGCGGCCAGCGCCCACGGCCCGCAGATTCAGATCACTTTCAACCCCTCTTCCGGCAAGATCGAAAGCCGGCAGATCGTTTCGACCAACTCGGCTCCCACGCAAATCACGCCGCTCACGCGCGTGTATGTGATGCCGATGCTGCCAACGGGCCTGGAATTCTTCATCCGTCCGGATGCCACGCCCAATCCGACGACTGGCGCACCGCTGTTCGTTTCAAACCCCGGGATTGCCTATCAGTACGAGTCGTTCGTCCCCGGAACCGGCTGGTCGCACTCCGGTTCCAGCACGTTGCCGAACCTGCAGGGAACGTCCTTTACGATTCACTTCAACGATGCCCTCAAGCAATGGAATGGCACGACTTTTATTGATCCCGGTCCCGAGCAGCTGCAGATGGATCGCGGGGGCACGCTGGCGAACCCGGCTGCCTCGGCGCGCACCAGCGACACCGGCCCGTTTGAATCGTTGCCTCTGACTCAGATCGGGGCTGCCGGCGCAAACCCCCACCACACCGTGCGTTACCGCCTGCTGGGAGATGGCGTCAGTTCGACGGTCGAGGGCGATGACGGGGTCTACCTCGCCACGCTCAGCGTCAGCAGCTCTGCACCGGGCGTGCTGCCCTCCGACCCGTTCTATTACGTGTTCTTCAAGAATGCCCACCACGATCACAACGATCTGGAGGAAGCCTTGATCGCCGCGGCGGCGCTGGGGTTCCCCCCATCGCAGATTCAGGCGTATGTGATCGTGCCGGAGCCAATGGGCGCGATCGGGTTGGCGGCGGTGGGAGGGCTGCTGTCTCGGCGGCTCGGTCGGGCCCGGCTGGAAGCCAGCCGAGGGTAACTCTGCCATAAGTTCTTTTCCTGGAGAGGTTTATGCGCAAATCGTCGATTGTCGGAGCCGTCGCTGCCCCAGCCTTCGGTCGGCGATGCCAGACCGGAAGCATCCCAAGCACCAACGATGATCCGGTTGCCGAGGGTGCTGCGAGCTGCCGAGCAATGCGCTGGCCTCTTTGTGCGTGGGTTCTGGCCATCGGCGCGGTCGCGCTGCTCGCGGCTGCGCCGGTGGACGCCCACCCGGGTTCCCGTGTGTGGCTCGGTGCCCAAGGCGGCAGGGTCGTCACCTTCACGTCAAACAACGATGTCAATCCAACGCAATTCTCTCCCGCACAAGTATTTACGACGACCTTTGACCAGCTCGGGACTGTCTTTACCACCGAATTTCCCGGGTATGAGGCCCGGACGTTCGGCTCGAATCTCGTGCCCGGAACGACCTTTGGCTTTCGACTTGCCGGACCCCTGCTGAAGTTCGACGCCGGCGCCATCCGCGAGGTCAGCGAGATTTTCGGTCCGCCGGCCCCCGGGCCGGTGCCTCAGTTGGCAGTCTCCTTCGGGGCTCAGTTCGTCGTGACCGGGTCCAGCGTGCAGGAGGGCTTCAATTTCTTCACCTTCAACCAAGTGGGGGATCATGAGCACCTGTCCTACACGCTGCTTGGCAACGGTGTGCAGCCCGTCAATGGACCGAACGGGGTGTACGTGCTTCCGATGCTGCTGACCTCGCCGTCCCTGGCGCGGTCCGACTGGTATTTCATCCTGCTGGAGAAACAATCCGCACCCGGCGAGCTGGCGGCAACCCGCCCGCTGGCTGAGGCCATGGCCCGCGCGCTGCCCGGAGATGCGAATTTCGATGGTGGCGTGGACCTGGCGGATTTCGCAATTCTGGCCGCGAATTTCAATCGCTCCGGGCGGTGGTGGCGATTCGGCGATTTTGATTTCGACGGTGACATCGACGTCGGCGACTTTTCGCAGCTTGCGGCGAACTTCAACCGCACCTCCTCACGGTGGGGAACCGTGCCGGAACCCGCGCAAGCCGGGGCAGTTGCGCTGGTGACGCTGTTGGCCCGGCGGCGCCGGGACTTTCCGCCGCGATCTGCAATGACTGATTAGAAGGACACCCCTACGCCGATCGAGCCGATGACCGCATCGGCATCGTCGCGGTTGAAGCGCACCAGCCCATCGGAAATCAGGTGAAGGTATTGGATCGAAGCGTTCAGATACCAGTCGCCGAACTTCCGATCGATCGGCAGCGAGATGGAACCCTTCACGGCGGCGCTGAAGTACCCCAGGGTCTGCGTGTCGAAATCGTTCGCATCGACGTAATAACCGTCGTCGCTGCCGGCCAGAGCCACAGGGACGGACACCGCCGCGCGCCGGCCGAACAGCTTGAACCGCCAGGTGGGTTCCAGGGAAACCTCGATAAACGTTTCCTGATCCCCGTTCTGATCGCTGGTTTCGTGGTAGATCGTCAAACCGGGTCGAAGCGAAAAGCTGCGTTGGGAGGCAGGAGTGGCGTCCCACAAGCCGGCCAGGTCGTAACTGATCTTTCCCCCGATTTCGTGCATGGCGTCATGCACGTCAGAGGGGAAGATGTGCACGTGATAGTTCAGGTCGAAAAAGACATCTTTCCAGTAGACGGTGACGCCAACCATGATGTCGGACTCATACCATCCCCGGCCGTCGTGCAGGGGCACAAGTTGCAGCTCGAAGCTGGGTGGATCGCCGGGAATCTCGATCACGCGGGAGCGGAAAATCCGCGGCACACCGCCGCTGTGGGCCACGGGGAGGTCGCCGTTATCGCGCGAAAAAATGGTATTCGTCCAACCGATGTAGGGTTGAATGGAGCAGTCCGCGGCCGGCTGGAAATTGGCTGAAAGTGTCAGGAACGGTTGAAGAATCACCCCACGGTCCTGCTGGAGATACCCCCGGTAGTAATACGCCGTGGGAACATCGATTCCGAACGCGATGGAAAATCCCCGGAAGGTCCGGTCGTCGGCCGCAGGTTGGGTGCCGGATGAGGTGGTTACCTCCGGGTCCAACTGCCGGGGAATCTCCAGGTCTCCCGTGGCAACCCTGCATTTGGGGCACTTTGCCTCCACCGGGCTGGTGAACCACCCGCAAAGAACGACCACCACCGCCCAGTGAGTCAGCAAACGCAACCGAAGACCTCAGTCTTCTCAGTATCGGCCAGTTGGTGGATAACTTCAACCTGCCTCAGCCGATTGGGAAAGTGGCGGTGCCGGCCGATTGGGAGTCGGCGGCGGGTCGGCAGGCGGGGAATCACTGTTCGGCGGCGGCCGAGCGATAACTGGCATCCAACGCATCTACATCGCGCTGGGAAGCCCCGAACAGATCAGATTCCAGCATGGTCGTCGCGAGTTTGACCGAGCCGGTCACGCAGGTCGCCTGAGGACCCAGCGTGGCGTTTTCCAGCGCCAGATCAACTTCGGCCTCGATGCGGACAAGATCTGCCTCGATTTCGGCAATGGTTTGTGCCCGGCGGGCCAGAAGCTCCATCCGCCGCTGCAGAATCCGCAACGTTTCCTCCTTGCT
>JAVQWE010000277.1:0-4424 GCA_033579175.1 Phycisphaerales bacterium
CTGCGGGGCCAGGAGGGCAGCGAACCCGCGGGTGCAACTTTCGGACTGCGCGAAGCCGACGATGTCAAGGCTGCGGTCGAACTGCTTCGGCGTCGGCCTTTTGTGGACGGGACGAAAATCGCCGTCGTGGGAGTAGGCTCCGGAGCCAATGCCGCGCTGATCGCCGCCAGTCGAGACCCGAACATCGCCGCCGTCGTCGCCGTCAGCCCGCATGCCTCGATCGAAGAGGTGCTGGCCAGCACGCTCGGACCAAAGCAGCCCTGGTTGTCGTTTCTGCGTCCGTTGTGCCGATGGACGTTCGAGCTGGCCTATCAGGTGGAGAGCAGCGAGCTGGAAGTTTCCCGGTATGCCAGGCTCAGCCAGACCCGACCGGTGCTGATCACCGAGCCGCGTCCGATTACGGAACTGGGCTTCAAGCACACGGGTGAAATCTGCCAGTTTCTCGATGCCCACCTGCCGGCGGTGGGGGTGTCGTCGGCACGGTGAGCCACTGCCCCTGAGCGGCCGGCCATCGCGTTGGGTGGGGATGGTAAGCCTGTCTGCCGTCTGTCACCTCCAGAGGACTGTTGTGCCTACGGCGTGGGTGGTCGGGCCGGTGGCGTGGCCAGCACGGTGCCCGGCGCGTCCGGGTTGCTGCCGGGGGAATTTCCCTGCGCCGATGCGGTCTGGGGGCGCGCCATGGCCAGCATCGACCGTACCATTCGTGGATCGCGCTGCGCCTTGAAGCTTGCGACCAGGCGCGATGTGCCAATGGGGTCTCCCAGCCCCTCAGATTTGCCCGAGGGTCGGATGACCACGTTTGACAGCCGCACCAGAATCCGGTCTTCCCCTTCGCGGTAGACGTTGGCGAATCCCACCCCTTCGTAATCGATGCGCGAGGTGCCGTCGGCGGTCATCACCGACCAGTTCACGGATGCGTTGGTGGCCGTCGGTGAATCGGCGCGGATGGCCTTCTTCGGCTTCCACAGGACCCGCACATGCATGACGTGCGTGAGCGGGCTGGCCAACGGTGAAGTGGGCTTGCGGGAGTCGCGCGGGGCATTTTTCGGCTCGGTCTGCTCGACCAGCACGATATCGTAGGCCCCCTGCTGCGCGCTGCTGAAATAGGCGTTGGAGAAGGATTGAGTCAGTCGGTGCGAGTCTTCCAGCCGATGGAGCCGGATGCCAGCGGCCGGGCGGGTGGCGCATCCACTGGCCAGCGGGATGGTCAGCAGCCCCACGAGGGTCAGGAGTCTGGCCAGCGACGGGGAGGGAGGGAAGGTATTCATCGAGGTGAGCGGGTCAGGTGAGTCCCAGAAGCGTCAGCGAATCGCGCTCAACGATCCCCCGGAGGCTTTCCCGTGGAACCATCGGCAGATTCGTGCCCTGCGCGATCTGGTTGAGGCTGTAAAGCTTTTCGATGCACTCGGTCACGCTGGTGTAGGGGAAGTCGCTGCCGAACAGCAGCTTGTCGATCACCCCGTACTGATACGCCGACACCAGCGCGTTGTACGCCTGCCACGGACGCGCCAGCAGTCCGGAGACATCCGCAAAAACGTGCGGATGCTTGCCCAGCAGGCAGATGGTTTCATCAATCCAGGGCTGGCCCATCTGGGCGACCACGATCCGCAGCCGGGGGAAGGTCCGCGCTACCTCGTCCAGAAGAAACGGGCGCGAATACTCCAGCTTGCTTTGTTCGGTTAACTGCCCCACCGGATGAAACAGCACCGGCATGGACAACTCTTCGGCCAGCGCGTAGACCCTCATCGCGCGGGTGTCGCTGGGGTGGAAATCCTGATCACCCGGGGAGAGCGTCAGCCCGCGGAGGCACAGCTCTTCCCGGGCCAGCTTCACCTCTTTGGGGGCGTTGCTTTCGGTGGGGTCGATCCCGGCAAATCCGATCAACCGCTGGGGGTCGCGCTTGATGTAATCGGAGACAAAGCGGTTGGGGATTTCGGCCCGAAGATAGCGGCTCTTGAACCCCAGGACGAACGATTTATCAGCTGCCGAGGTGCTGACGTAGTGGTGATCCGGGTCTGCCGCCGGGATCGTCCGGTAGAGGATTCGGGTTCCGGCGCCGGAGGTGCGAGCGGTCTTGGGTCGCTGGAGTCGGGGGGCGTCTCCAAGGTCAAGCAGCCCGAGCTGGTCGGGTGACTGCCAGATATGGGTGTGGCAATCGACGATCACGTCTTGCTTCCTACCACTTGCACCCCGAGGAGCCGGTTCGATTCCACGCGACCCCGGTCCGGGTTATCGAACCCGGCATTGTAGGGCAAAGCCGATGGTCGGCAAACTTCCGCATGGGGTGGCTCGACACGCACCGGGGCACGGAACGCTGTTTCGTCTTATCGGACGCTGGGCCGGCAAACGTGAGGGAATACCTAAACCTCTGTCAATAAGTGAGTTACGTGCAGTCATCGCCGGGGGGTCCTGCCCGGTAAACCCTCCCGCACGCCCGGAGAGAGTGAGCGCTCCAGGCGAGGCTTGAGGATCGGAGCACCCCCTTGCGAACCTGCCCACCGCCGAGCCATCCCTCCGGGTCTGGACGGCAACCCCACCGGCCATCTTGGTCAACCCCGGTGGGAGGGGGTTGGGGTGGTGTCCCCTCTGCTTGCCGACAAGCCCCTCCCTCTGTTGTGCACCGGTTTGTGCAACGCACTGCAGAATCGAAAAAGTGCTCAAAAACGCACGGTTTCGCACAATCTCTGACGCCAAGGTCGGCAGGGTTGAGTTGCCGGGATTGCCCAATCCGCCG
Organism: Phycisphaerales bacterium; assembly: GCA_033579175.1. GTDB lineage: Bacteria > Planctomycetota > Phycisphaerae > Tepidisphaerales > Tepidisphaeraceae > JAVQWE01. Next base: position 2,735 of record JAVQWE010000277.1, read on the forward strand.
AATTGCCCATCGGGTCGATGATTGAGGGAAGGGCAGCCCCTTCTGATGGGAGTCAGCCGGGAACCGTCCATTCGGGGGAATCGTTCCCCTGTTCCTGGGGGCTTCGAAGCCATTTTCAAGAGGTAACCGAGCAGTTGACTGGTTCTGATCTGCATGGTTGCAGGCCCGATCACGGGTTGGCGTGGCGGGCTCCCTCGTTGTCCGATGCAGCCTCGATCCGGCAACCGGTCCGGAAAGATCAACCGGCCGCACCAATTCCTCATGGATTCATCGCGCGCTGCGCACCGCCAGCAGACGAAGCGCGGCGCCGGGGGCAGGAATCCTGTTGTGCGGGCTGCCAACCGGCGGCGAAAGATGGATTTTTTCCCGGCCACCCGGTGCGCGCCGGGAACGCAGCCGGCGCAGCGCGCAAAGCCGGCGCGATCCCGAGGATCGATCCGGGCTCCAATCGCTCTGGAAACGAAGCTGACGGTGACATCGACACTCGGTTAGCCTTTCAGGACCAGCCCACCCCTTTTCACGCCCTGCAAGATGCCACCGGTCGGATAATGTCGGCGTGAAGGATGACGTGCCGGTGGATACAATCCGGTCTGAAAGCCAATCAGAGGCTGTTTTCCGGCATGCAGATTCGGAATTTTTCCATCATCGCCCACATTGATCACGGCAAATCGACGCTTTCGGACCGCCTGCTGATGCGCGCCGGAGCCATCACCGAACGGGAGTTCCAGAACCAGATGCTGGACGACATGGACCTGGAGCGTGAGCGGGGAATTACGATCAAGGCGTCGGCGGTGACGGTGTTCCACGACCATCGGATGCCCGACGGGCGCCTGGAAAAGTTCATGCTGAACTTCATCGATACGCCCGGGCACGTGGATTTTCATTACGAGGTACAAAAGGCCTTGCAGGCGTGCGAGGGGGCGATCCTGGTGGTGGATGCGACGCAAGGCGTTCAGGCTCAGACGGTCGCCAACGCCTACGCGGCCATCGAGGCGGGGCTGGAAATCATCCCCGTGATCAACAAGATCGATCTGCCCAGCGCACAGCCAGTCGCGGTGGCTGAGGAAATTGAGCAGGTGCTGGGTTTTCGTGCGGAAGACGCGATTCTGGTCAGCGCCAAGACCGGCCAGGGCATCGACGAGCTGATCAGCAAGCTGTGTGACCAGCTCCCCCCGCCCCGGGGTCTGCCCGATGCCCCTACCCGGGCACTGATCTTTGATTCCATCTACGACGACTACCGCGGGGTGATCACCTACCTTCGGGTGATCGACGGAGAGCTTTTCAAGGGCCAGAAAATCCGCTTCATGGGCACCGGAAAGCAGTATCAGATCACCGACCTGGGCAAGCTCACCCCGCGCCCCACCCCGGTGGCGCGCATCGGCACCGGGGAAGTGGGCTTCATCGTCGCGGCGATTAAAGACCTGCACGATGTGCGCGTCGGCGACACCATCACCGACGTGGATAAGCCCGCGACGGAACCGCTCCCGGGGTATAAGCCCATCCAGCAGATGGTGTATTGCGATTTTTACCCGGCGGGCAAGACGCAATACGACGAACTGCGGGATGCGATGGACCGACTGAGCCTGAACGATTCCAGCTTCAGTTTTGAGCCGGAAAGCAACGATGCCCTTGGGTTTGGCTTTCGCTGCGGATTTCTGGGCTTGTTGCACATGGAGATCATCCAGGAACG
>JAVQWE010000278.1:0-4415 GCA_033579175.1 Phycisphaerales bacterium
CTTCGTAGGTTCGGCAGGGTTTTGAAGAACCGGGGTCTTGCCAGTTGATGTCGTCCAGAAGCAGCACCGCGCCTGACGGCAGGACCGGCATCAGCGAACCCACATCATGTACAAAATCATGTTAGGTATGCCCCCCGTCATGAAAATAGAACTGGACGTGCTTCATTTCGGACACGAGTTGAGGAATGGCGTTCCGCGCAAGTCCGAATTCACAGCGCACCCGGTCGCCGAACTCGGCCTGAAGAAAAGCCCGACTTAACGATGCCTGGGGTTCGAATCCCTCAACGGTCGTGAGCCTGCGATCCGTCATCCCGAGTGTTCGTTGGCTGGCGGCGATGAACAACGCGGACACGCCATATGCCGTGCCCAGTTCGAACACGTTGGACGGCTTGAAATGGGTTACGACCGCGGCGAGAAGACGGCCTTTCCGGGCCGACGAGGAAGCAACAACAAAATGGCGGCTGACATCCGCGGCACTGCAACCCTTCTGCACGATTTGGTGCATTCCGCGGTAGCTGTCTGCCACCTGCGCAAAGCGAACGGCCAGTGGCACGGGAACAGGGGGCAGGCAGGCGCCCAGAAGGGACGCAAACGCGCGGAAGACCTTATCCTGATCGCCGAACGGGGCGGGAGCATCCTTCACAAAGCGCACGGAACACTTCAATGGTTCCAGACACTGGCGTAAAGACGCACAAAAGCCGGCCGCGTCATTCATCTCTTCAACGCGCTGCGTTTTCAGAATGGCCGCGACCGCCAAATCGACGTCCGACCGCGTACGCTCCAGATTCGCCTTTGCGGTGGCAAACTCCCCTGCCAGCTTGCTGACAATTCTGCGGAAGGTCGTAAACACTGAAATACAAACCTCAAGTAACCTGCGAAGAAAGGAGAGATCGCTGACTCCCGCCTGGTCCCCAGGTGCACGTTAACGCAAGGCTCAACTTCCCCGCCGCCTCGTCGCGACGTCATCTTACCATCTTTTGAGCCGCGGCAATGGGTGACTGCGGATTTTCAAGGGATTGTGCTGACCACGACCTGGTTGTGAAAGCCCTTGCCCCGGGTCTGTGGCGGCACCCTGAACCCCTGCGGGCGCCTCTTTCGGGCTACAATCCGACGACCTTCGCCAAGTCAGGCACCGGCGGAGGGTTCCGGAACACCAACCCGGCGCTCTGAATTCCCGCCCAAGCCGGGTGCGCCTCCGTACCCCACCACCGGGAGGCCGGCGAAGCTGACTACCAGAGAAGTAGATAACGATCGTATGAATTGAGCGTTGAGAAAGAAATCAGTAGTGACCCCCTTTCTCGAACCAAGCCGGATGCGCCTCCATACCCCACCACCGGAAGGCCGGCGAACCTGGCTCCCCGAAAAGGAGTTGAGGATCAGATGCATTGAGCGTTGAGAAAGAAATCAGTAGTGACCCCCTTTCTCGAAAGGGGGGAGGATCAGGCAATTGCGCAGGCTGTTGACAGACCTGAGCCGACCGCCGCAGAATCCCGGATTCGCGGTAGAATTTCACCGGGTCTTCCAAGTCAGGTCGTAAGGGTTACTCACGGCCGGCGCGGCCGAGCAATCCGCAGATCGACAAACCGCAAACCGGGAATCTCACCATGGATCATCGACTTCGACGTGCCGCAGCTTGTCTGATCGAGACATTGGAAGTGCGCCGGCTCTTGGCCAGCATCAGTGGCACGGTCGTGGAAGACCTGAATTTCGACGGGCGCCGCGACGGCCGGGAACCTCCGATGGCGGGCATCCCCGTTTACCTCGATCAGAATCGCAACCGGCGATTCGATGCGGGAGAACCATCTGTAACTACCGATGCCAACGGGTTTTATGAGTTTTCCGGTCTGTCTGCGGGGGATTACCTGGTTTCGATCATCCCCCCGGCGGAGTATGCCGTGGTCGCCCCGGGTCCCAGCGGGCAGTTGCGCGACGAGTTCGATATCGAGTTGCGGTACTTTTCCTCGGTCTCCGCCGAGGTGCGGAGTCTGTTTGAATCGGCCGCCCGGCGGTGGGAGCAGATCATCGTAGGCGACCTGCCCGACGTGAAGAACGTGCCGTTTCAGGACGACATTGACGACATCCGCATCGACGTGCGCGTCGCGCCGGTAGATGGCGAAGGTGGCACGCTGGCCGAAGCAGCTCCCACCGATTTCCGGGCCGGCAGTGCCCTGCCGTCCCGGGGGCAGATTCGGGTAGATCAGGCCGACCTGAATCTGCCTTCGCTCTATGAGACGATCCTTCACGAAATCGGCCACGTTCTGGGCTTTGGCACCCTCTGGACCATCCTTGGGCTGATCGACCGGGCCGGTTCAACCAATCCCGTTTTCACGGGCCGCAATGCCGTTCGGGAATACAACCGGATTTTCGGCACGACGGGCAAATCCGTGCCGGTAGAAGGTCGGCTGGCCGGACCGACCAGCGCCGATGGCCACTGGCGCGAAAGCGTTTTCGGCACCGAGATGATGTCATCCTTGCAGGATCTGGAGTCCGGTGGTTCGCCGATCAGTCGCGTAACGGTCGCGCAGTTCGCGGACCTGGGCTACGAAGTCAACTACGACGCTGCCGACTTTTACGATCCAGAAGGCGGCTTCACCCCATTCCTCACGCCGGAAAGCACCGCCGCGGTGCCATTCCATCACCGGGTACGCCTGCCCGGCGCGACGGGAAGCGCCCCGGGGCGGGATTTCCTGGCCCGGTTGAACCGGCGGCCGACGCTCGATGCCCTCCGAAGCGACAATTCGTTCTATCAGACCGGCGATATCGTGAAATTGCGGGCCTTCGGCGCGTTCGACCGCGACCCGGGCGATTTCGTGACGGCCGTCCATTTCTACGCCGAAACCAATGGCCTGCCCGGCTTCCAATCTGGCCCGGGTGGCGACCGCTTGCTCGGCACGGATGATTCTTCCCAAGGCGGGTTCCGGCTGAATGCCAACACCGCCGGCCTCGGTCTTTCCGCCGGCACGGCCACGTTTTACGCGCGTCCGATGGATCGGCTGGAGATTCTGGGCAAGCCCCGGCAACTGGACGTGAGGCTGTTCGATCCGGATTCTCCCCCGGCCAAGCCGTCGGTGGTGACGGCCGTCGCGCAAGGCTCGGGGCAGATCCTGGTGCGCTGGAACGACCGCTCCGACAATGAAGCCGCCTTCCGGATTGAGCGTGCCCGCGACAGCTTCTTCACCAGGGATGTGCGCCGCATCAACGCAGCGGCCGATGCGACCCGCTTTCTCGACACCGGATTGGAACCGGGAACCGAGTATTTCTACCGCGTTCGGGCGTTCAACGTCGGCGGGGCCAGCCCGTTTGCCGGTCCGGCGTCGGCCCTGACGCCAACCGCTGGCGAAGTGCGTGTGGACGATCAGGACACAACCCAGGTGACATATTCGTCCGGAACTGTCCTGAGCCGGGCCAGCGCCCGGTCGCGCGGCGGGGGGTTCACGCTCGTCGAGGGTGCCACGGCAACCGCCTTGATCGCGCCGAATCTGCCCCGCACGGGAGATTATTACGTCTTTGCCAGCTGGCAGAGCGGGGTTGTGGACGGGGCGGTTCCCGTCAACTTCGCCGTCACCGACAACCGGAGGCGGCTCTACAACATCCCGTTGGATCAGAACCAGCGCGGCCGGGAGAATGGCGAGGTGCTGCTGGGCAAGTTCCGCTTCAACCGCGGGGGGGCAACGGTCGTTGTGCTCACTCCGGCTGTCGGCGGCGATGCCTTCACCTTCGATCAGATGCGTTTTGTGCCGATCGGTTGAAGCCACCGGGGCGTCTGAAGGGTCTGGGGTTACTCCACGCGCGCCACGATGAGGGTCTGGTCGTCCGCCGGCGCGGCCGAGTCTGTGAAATCTTCCAGCGCCAGCAGAATGCTGCGGATCATCTGCTCGGTGTCGTTGCCACAACCGCCGACGGCCTGATCCAGCCGCTCGATGCCAAACATTTCGCCGGTGGGGCTGCGGGATTCGGTGATGCCGTCGGTGAACAGCACGAGCACATCGCCCGGATGCAGCGTGATCGTCGCATCGTGATACGGCTCGTCCGCGATGATCCCCAACGGAAGGCTCAGCGACTGATCCAGTTTTACCGCGGCGCAGCGCCCATCGCAGGGTTTGACGCGCGGCTGGGGATGGCCGGCACAGGCGTAGGTGAAGCCCCTCGTGGCGGGGTCGAAAATCCCGTAGAACGCCGTGACGAACGTGCCATTTCCCGCAGTGTACCGCCGGGTGAGCTGCCGGTTCACATGCCCGAGGAGCCGGCTGGGCGGATCGGGCTCACCCGGCACGCCATGGGCAATCGAGTGCGTCACCGCCATCAGCACCGCTGCCGGGGTGCCGTGTCCGGAGACGTCGGCAATGAACAGGCCCCAGCGCCCATCGGAAAGCGGGAAAAAGTCGTAGTAGTCCCCCCCAGCGCGCCGGCTGGTC
>JAVQWE010000279.1:0-4390 GCA_033579175.1 Phycisphaerales bacterium
CAACCACCCGGCCAGCAGAGCGAGGGCCGGGTATCGGCGTCGCTGGTAAGCGAGAAATGAGCATCCCAACAGCAGGGCAAAGGGAAGTTCGGTCAGTTCACTGAACGAATGGAGGAAAACCAGTGGCTGACCCAGCGTGAAGATCAGTGCCAGGGCCGGCCAACGATAATTCTGACCCCGGGCAAGCAGGTATGCCGTCCCGGCCACGGCGATGGCCACGAGCAGCGAGGTCACGCGGACGCCCAGCAATCCAAAGGCGGCCGCGGCGGGGGCGTATAAGGCCGTTTTCAGAGGCCGTCCCCAGATATCCACGAAGTAGCTGGGATACTGAAACGCCCAGCGAGCATAAAGGTAATGAGTGCAACCGTCGGCCTCGAGGAACCCCTTGCTGGCCACGGCGCAGAGCAACGACAGGCCGGCAAAAACCGTGATCGCGATGGCGATGGGAGCCAGATCAGGCCGCGGGGATGGAAGGGGGGATGAGCACATGCGGTACTTCTTCGCGGCGGCACACCCGCGTGCGAAGGGTTCGATTGGCAAGCTCGCCCGGGCACCTACAGGCGCTGCACAACGACGGCGGTCTGGTCGTCCATCGGCTCATCGTGCTGCTGCCACTGAAGCGCAAGAGACTGCAGCTGGCGAATCAGGTCCGCCGGAGGTGCCGTCGAGCGTTCCACAACGGCCACGATCCGATCCACTCCAAGCTGTTCGCCGGCCGGGCTAAACGCCTCGAACAGGCCATCCGAGAGCACCACCACCCGACCTCCCTGCTCGATTTCGATCGGGGGCATCTGCTCCCCGAGGAATGGATCGACCACGCCGATGGGCGGTCCCGAGGGCTCAAGCAGTTCCACCGGCCCGCCACACCGGCGCTGCAGGAGGATCGGTCCATGCCCGCCGCTGCTCCAGTGCAGGATGCCATCGGGAGATAGAACGCCAAAGAAGATGGTGACGAACCTTCCGGCCGCCATATCCGCCGCCGCGCGCGAGTTTACACGGCACATCAGCCAATGAGGGTTGGTGTCAATTTCTGCCAAGGCGCGCAGCAGTGTCCGCGCCTGAGCGACGATCATCGCCGGAGCGATTCCGTGGCCGGCGGCATCGCCAAGGAAAAACGCCAGCCGCCCATCGGGCAGCATCCAGTAGTCGAAGCCATCGCCGCCGGTGATGCTGGCTGGACGGGTGTACCCTGCACAAAGCAAGCCGGGTACCTGCGGTGGTTCACGGGGGATCAGGGCATCCTGCACATCCCGCGCCAGGGTCATTTCCCGCCGGAGTTCCGCACCTTCGATTGCCTGCTGCTGCAGCATGTATCGCTGAATGGCGACCCCGACAGAATCGGCCAGGGCCTGCCCCAAGAGCAGGTCGTCGGCGGTGAAGCCGGGTCCCCGTTTGTTCACCGCCTGAAGGACACCGATGGGCTTATTGGAGGCATCGCCGGTGGGCACAGTGAGCAGGGATCGTGTGCGGAAACCGCTTTGTCGGTCCGGCTCGGGGTTGAATCGCGGGTCCTGATAAGGATCGGGCACATGGATCAGCGTATTGGACGTGAAGGCGGCGCCGACGATTCCCGAAGTATCCGGAACCCGGATTTCCCTGCTGCCCAGAGCAACCTTGGTCCAGAGTTCCCGGGATTTGGCATCGTGCAGGAAGATACTGGCTCGCTCGCAATCCAGCATGTCGCAAGTGGCCTCGGCAATGCACTGCAGCAGCGCGTCGAGGTCTGTGGTGACAGTCAACATGCGCGTGACCCGCAGCAGCCGACCCAGCTGCTCGCGGGAAATATCCGACCCCTGCGCGGCCATGTAGCGGAGAATACCCCCAACGGGCCTGAATGCGTACTCGGCCGGCCGTGTTGTCCGTCGGAGGCCCCGGGCAGACTGCCGGGCCCGAACCACCTGGAGGCGGGCAGATTTTCAGGTCTTCGACCCATTTCCATGGGGCGCCGGCCGCATTCTGCACTGAAACCCATGCTGGTTTCAGTCGGTTCCTGCCCGCGGCCGAAAGGAAGCGTCGAGTTGTCTGGCGAGGGGCTGGGCAGATCGTTTCTCGAATCGCGCCTTGGCCCGTAGAATGGGTACTGAAGGCTAGCGTGAGCTCCCCAGGGCCTCAGAGCAGAAAGGAAACCCGTGTTCGTTGGTTCGACTCATCCGGCGGCGTGGCTGTGCATCCTTCTGAGCCTGCTGGCATGGTCCGCTGTGCCGGCAGCCGCCGACGGAGGGTTTGCCGATCAGGTGGACCTTGCCCCGCTGCAGACGCTGTCGGTCCAGCATCGCCAAACGCTCAAGACCATGGACTCCTGGGCGCGGCAGACGCTCAACGAGATCACCGGGCGATCGCGCCTGAAGAACAGCGGCGACCCGGAGCTGGACGGTCACCCGGCCCTTTTCACCGTGCTGGACATGTGCTTCCGGCCGGAGAAGTACGTTGATCGCAACATCATCAGGATTCGAAATGTGCCTCTGCGGCAGGATTTTGCGCTGCTGGACAACATTTCCGTGCAAGAGAAAGATCGAATCCTGCGCGAAGGCACGATCTCCCTGCGATTCTGGAACACCCCGCAGGTAAGGGACCTGATGATCCGGCAGCAGGCCACGGCCGCGTTCAAAGCGCAGGCCGTCGGTCAACTGCATGTGGCGGTGATGGCGTTATCGCAACTGGTCGGCGGCGATCAGCTCTTTGCGCCGGTGAACCTGATCCCGCCGGCAACGATGGATCCTGAGGACCACGTCTGGCGGTCGATCGACGACGTCCGTGGCAACGTGCCCCTGCTGGTGGAGAAAATCCGGGAGGCGGGGCAGACGCCGCCGGTGGCGCTGCCGAAGTATGACAACGCGAAGGTCGAAAAGATCGCGATGGCCGCGCTTTCGCTGGTGGGTGCGTGGCGGGCGTCCGATGCTGGACAGGTAAATGCGTCCATCCGGACGCTGGCGGCCGAGTTGCCGACGGTGAACCCCGCCCGCTACCCGTCGGCCGCCAAACGCAACGCGGAGGTGATTTACAACCGCCTCGCGAAGCTGACGCTTCCCAGCGCGTTCCTCTACTTTGGTGCGTTTGTCTGCTTTCTCATGTCGGCGCGTTCGGGAGTGGCTTCTCTTCGACTCTGGGGTCTGCGATTGTTTGTGCTGGCGGTCGTTGTTCACGCGGTGGGCATCGGAATCCGCTGGTGGCTGGTTTCGGTAACCCACGGCAACTGGTTTGATGGCATCCCGATCAAGAATCAGTTTGAAAGCGTCCTGATGAGCGCATTTTTCGGCTGCGTGATCGCACTGGTGCTGGCTCTGTGGCGCGGCGGGGTGGTGTCCAGCATTATCGGTGCCGCCGCGAGTTTCGTGGGATGGCTGAGTCTGGTGGCGATCTATTCCGCGCCCTTCGTGTTCGGGCGGGAGATTGGGGGCGAGATCGGGCAGGTAGCGGGGGTGCTCATGAGCTACTGGCTGTACCTTCATGTGACCATGGTGGTGGCCAGTTATGCAATGATCGGCATGAGTTTTCTGCTGGGGCTGCTGTGGCTGTGGCATTACTATCGGGAGTTCGGAACATTCTCCCGCCTGGCCAACAAGCGGGTTCTGGCGGTGGATGAGCGGGCAGGCTTTGATGTGATCAACGTGGCCGGCGGGGCGGCGGCGATGTCACCGCGGGCAACATTGGCCGCGTTGCTGTTCCTTCGACGGGCGGAGCCGGCTTCCAGCCGGTCGGAGTCGTCGGCGCCACCGGCGGTATCGACGGATTTCATGCGCACGATCGACGCCTGCAATGTAGTGGTGTTGCAACTGGCGTTCTGGTTGCTGGGGGTGGGGATTATCCTTGGCGCGGTCTGGGCGGATCAATCCTGGGGCCGCCCCTGGGGGTGGGACCCGAAGGAAACCTTCGCTCTGGTGACGTTTCTGGTCTATCTGATCATCGTTCACACGCGCATCACCGTAGAGAACAAAGGCTGGTGGACGGCGGTGCTGAGCGTGGTGGGCTTCTTCGTGATGCTGTTCAACTGGGTGGGAGTGAACTTCTTCCTGGTGGGGCTTCACAGCTACGCCTGAGGCGCCGGGGGGACCAGCGGTTCCGGTCCGATGATCAAGGCGCCGAATTTCTGCAGGCGCGATTCGGTCTGGCGCCAGGCATCGGCCGGGAGGCCCAGTTTTTCCGTACACAGCCGCGAGAGCAGTTGCTGGCGATCCCAGCCGGTTTCACGGGCCACCTGAGGCAGGAAGCAGCCGACCCGCTGGTTGATTTCCAGAAGGATGCCGTCGGTGGACGGGTCAAAATCGGTGGGGGAATCGGCGGGTCGGAGCGGCGAGAGGACAGTGACTTCGACCTCCAGTTCAGGAAGATCGGCCGCCGTGACGGGCATGTTTTCGAACCGCGGGTCGTGCAGGCAGGAAACCGCCACCTG
>JAVQWE010000280.1:0-4389 GCA_033579175.1 Phycisphaerales bacterium
TGCCCCGGAGGCCCGCGCCAACGCGACGTGGCAGCGAATGACCTGTTCGGGGAGGAGGAAGCCGGCGGCGGGCTCGAACAGCGCGACGGCCTGCGAAGGGGGGCAGAAGGGCGGGAACCGACGCGCAATTTCTGCGCCTTGCAGCAGCTCATGGGCAAGGCCGTGGGTCCGGGCTGAGCGCAGCGCGCCGTCCACCAGATCGCTGCCGGGCAAACCGAGGTAGAGGCCGCCGGTCTGATGCAACAGTTTTCTTCCGCTCAGTCGCTCCAGTTCCTCCCACAACTGATAGGCCCGGTGGAGCAGGGGAACGTAATCGGGGTGTTCGGAGTAGGCGAGCCGGATCATCCGGGATCGGCCGTGGCTGCTGCCGAGATCGTGGCCGATTGGAAACTGCTCGATCCCCAGAACCTCCGCCCCACGCCGGGCCAGATGAAACGCCGCCGCACTGCCCATCGCACCGAGGCCGACGATAATCGTGTGAAAGCTGCGCATCGAAGTTCACGGGATGGGGCAAAAAGGGGGGGTATCTGCCGTGGCGGTTCATTGTTCCTGAAGGAATCCGCTTCGATAGGCAGTGATGAGCTGCCGGAGTTGCTCGATCTCGCCCCGCGCTGCGGCGCCGCGGTCGGTTTCCCCGACTGTGCGGGGTTTCTTGTGCTTCCGGATGGGAACGATCTTCGGCACGATATCGGCCCCGCCCTTGATGAACTGCTCGATGGAATCGAAGTGGTGGTGTTCGGCCAGCTCAATTCCGGAAGCAGCCAGAATGAGCGTGTAACCGCGGTCGCCATAGGCTTCACTGAACGCGCCGTCGATGGTCACGGCGTTGCCACCATCCTTGATGGGCTTTTCACCGCGGTCGACCTTCACCGGCACATGGCCGTTGACCAGCAGCACATCCGGCCCTACACCGAAGTCACTGGCGATCCGGCGGACAAAATCCGCGTCATGGATCAGTCGGAAATAGGCGTTTTTGTGCTCTTCGTGGGTGTGTTTGTCGGCCAGAAAGGCCGATTCGAAGGTGGCCATCTTGTCCTTGCCAAAGAGCGGACTTCGCGGCCCGGCCCACAGATACCACAGCCAGTCCAGATCACTCGGGCTGGCGTCCTGACCGGCCCGGAAGCTGCGGCGAATGATGTCGTCAAACACGTCCATCATCTGCCGGCTGGCGACCTCCCTGCCGTCAATCACGAGCGTTTGCGGGGTGCCGTCTTTCTCGACCGGAACGCAGGCGTGAAAGATCAGCACCTCATCCCGTCGTTTCCACATCGAGCCGACCCGTGCAACCCAGCGCATATGCTGCCAGAGGCGTGTGCTGGTGACGAACAGCTCCTTCAGCTCCTGCAGGCAGCGTTGCTCGGCTTTGCTCAGGGCATAGGGGTGGGCAGGGTCCAGCGTGGGAAGATGCCGATCCAGCAATGGATGGACCCGGCCGTCGATTTCCACCGTTCCCTTGGACAGGTCAATGCGGTGCAGCAGGTTGCGGTGGGCAAGGTTCCACTCCGGATGTCGATTGATCAGTTGTCCTTCGGTCTTGAACTGCAGGATGGCAACGGCTTTCTGCATCCGCGCCAGCAGCAGCGGATCGTAGGCGTGGTCAACCTTGACGCGGAACCTCTCGGCCGGGTCGTCGCGGTAGACTTCTCTGGCCAGCCGTTCCAGCGGCTCCAGCGAGATTCCATAACCGGCCTCCAGCTGCGCGAGGCGCGCATAGCGGATGCTGAATCGCAGCACCGTAGCGATCAGAGGCTCGCTGCCGAGGCTCGCCCCCATCCAGGAAAGATCATGATTGCCCCACAGCAGCGTGACGTTGGGCTGCTGCATGAGAAAGTCGATCACGCGATCAATCCGCGGTCCGCGGTCGCCGAGATCGCCGGCGACGATCAGCTCCCCCACCGCGAGATTGCGGATCAACCGGGAAACCGCCCGGATCACCGAAAGATCGCGATCATATTCCGCGCGCGCCTCGATCATGGCATCCACGTAATCCGTGCCGCGGTGGATCATCGATTCGCTGACCAGCGCCTCCAGCAGCTCGCGATACTCTGTCGGCAGCAGGTCCATCACCTGTCGCCGGCGGTAGGTACGGGCGAATTCGCGCACGATGGCAAATTGCCGTCGGATCGTCCGGCTGACCCACCGGACGCGATCGGCGACGGTTTTCCACCCCGGGCGCAGCTGACGCATCGTCTCCGCAGGATAGTAAATCACGCACAGCAGCTCGTGCCGCTCCTGCGGCGAAAGCTTTTCGGCGAACAGCTTTTCCACAAGCGGGCGGAGGCTCCCGGAGGCGTTGTTGACCACATGCCGCAGTTTTGCCCATTCGCCGTGCACGTCCGAGATGACATGAATCGTAGGTGCCTGCAGCTTCTGCATCGCCACCAGCACCGACAGTTCCGCCAGAGCCAGATCGGCTGTGGGATACATCGCCGCAAGGGGGCGCAGTGCGGCGAGCTGGGCTTCCGTGAAGGGCGGAGACATGCCGCTTGGTTCCTTTCGCGGGGGCATGGTATCTTTGGCAGCTTGCGACGCCAAACCGCACGCCGTTGCGCCCGAGGCCGGCGGGGCACCGGTCGGACGGAGGATTGCGGTGTCTGCCGGGACAGCATTCTGCGATGAAGCGAACCCTCTACCTTGAAACCTTCGGTTGCCAGATGAACGTGCTCGACAGCGAGCTGGTTCTCAGCCAGCTTCGCGCGCGGGGGTTCGAGCAGACACCCCATCGCGACTCGGCCGATGTCGTGCTCTTCAACACCTGTTCGGTTCGCCAGCACGCCGAACAGAAGGTCTGGAGCCGGCTGGGAGAACTCCGGCAAGCACGGCGGGAAAGGCCACAGATGGTGATCGGCGTCATTGGATGCATGGCCGAGCGCGAAGGCACCGCGATTTTCCAACGCTTCCCGCATGTGGACATCCTCTGCGGGCCGGGCGAGCTGGATAAGCTGCCGGCCATGGTGCACAACGCGGTGATCGAACGTGAGCTGGACGCCGTTGGTGGTTACGGACCGGAGCCGTTCGACGGACGGGAAGATTCTCCCATCGGCGGCACGCAGGAGAATGGCACGGGAAGCTCCCGCCGTCGGCAGGTGGCCTTGATGGGGGCGAGCTTCCGTCGATCCGGCACACTGGACGCCGCCCGAACGGATAACCTGGAACTTCTTGACCTCTCCCGCGCAATATCGCCCGCCGATGGGGTGCGGCAGGCGTACGTCCGCATTACCCGTGGATGCAACAAGTTCTGCACCTACTGTGTCGTGCCCTACACGCGCGGGCCGGAAGTTCACCGCCCCCCGGGCAACATCATCGAAGAAGTTCGAAGACTTGTCGGCGCAGGCGCTGTGGAAGTGACGCTGCTGGGGCAGACCATCAACCACTACTGTTACGAACACGGCGACGGCCGGCGGACAACGTTCGCCGACCTGCTCTATCAATTGCACGAGGCCGTTCCTGACCTCCCCCGGCTGCGCTTCGTGACCTCCTACCCCCGGGATTTCACTGATCAGGCCCTTGCCGTGATGCGCGACTGCCGACGGATCTGCAGATACCTGCATGTCCCGGCGCAAAGTGGCAGCGACCGGATCCTCAAAGCCATGAATCGCGGATACAGCACCGGGCAATACCTCGATTTCGTTGATCGCGCCCGCGAATTCATGCCCGATGTGAGCCTCGCCAGCGATTTCATCGTCGGCTTTCCCACAGAAACCGATGCCGATTTTGCGCAGACCGTGCAATTGCTGCGTCGCTGCCGGTTCAAGAACAGCTTCATCTTCAAATATTCCCCGCGGCCGGGGACGGTGGCCGTGGAGCGCTTTGCAGACGATGTGCCGGAAGACGTTAAACGTCGGCGGAATAACGACTTGCTGGCAGTGCAGACCGAAATCTGTCACCAGAACAACCAGGCGATGGTTGGACAGACCGTTGAGATTCTCGTGGAAGGGGCAAGCAAGCTTGTCAGCCGTCGCGCGTCGGAACCCGCCGGTGGGGTCATTCTGAGATGGGAAAGAGCGCCGGCCGAGGCAGACGCCAAGGTCACGCAGCTCGTCGGGCGGACCCGCGGGGATCAGGTGGTCTGCTTCGAGGGGGATTCGGGGTGGATCGGCCGGATCATGCAGGTCCGAATCGTGGATGCCAGAAACCTCACCTTGTTCGGGGCGCCGGTGGAGCAAGGATCGGGCATTGTCCCCAGCTGCCATGCCATCCCAACCGGGTGAGCTTGGAGAACCTCGGAGTTTGATGGACCTCGGCCGGTCGGTCCGGTAACCGGCAACATCCTCGGACCCCCGCCGGGCAGGAAGTCAGCTCTCTTGATACCGCGCGGCCCCTCGGAGCCAAGGCAGAAAGCGGGAATCGGGTTTGCATTCCGGGCGGCAGACGGTAGGCTTTCCAGTG
>JAVQWE010000281.1:0-4390 GCA_033579175.1 Phycisphaerales bacterium
AGGATCAGAGCCGCGACGATGGCCGGGGCATCGACCTGTTCATCAGCGGCGATCAATTGCGCAAGGGAGCGGCCACCAATGCCGTGCAGATCGCGGAGAAGCTTATATAATTTTGAGCGACAGTGAATCCCGCCACCACTGACACGGGGTTGCCTGCGCGGTCGGCCGCGGGCTGGCAGCGCAGGGTAGATCGCGGAGCATCAGCTCGATGAACCTCCCGCTGGCCCTGACCCTGCTGTTTGCGTCGCCGCACGCAGACACCGACAGCATCGCGGCGCTGATCTCGGCCGAGAGGCTGATGGCCGATATCGCGTTTCTGTCCGACGATGCATTTGCCGGTCGTGACGCCCGCAGCGACGAGGCCCGCCGGGCCGCCGAGTTCATTGCCAACCGCTTCCGCGCGGCGGGTCTGAGCCCGCTGGAGGGAGCCAGCGGGTTCTTCCACTGCGTTTCTGATCCCTCGATGGCACCGAACGTGATCGCCACGCGCCCGGGTCGGGGACGCGATTTCGTGATCGTCAGCGCGCATTACGATCATCTCGGAGTCGATACTTCCCCCACCACCCGCCCCGACCGCATCTTCAACGGCGCCGATGACAACGCGTCCGGCGTGGCCGCCATTCTCGCGATTGCCGAGGCTCTGCAGGCGGCCGATCCGCCGCTGGATGCCTCGATCGTCTTCATCGCGTTCACCGGAGAAGAACAGGGTCTGCGGGGTTCCCGGATGGTCGCCGGCAAGCCGCCGTTTCCGCTGCAGCGCGTCCGGGGCATGTTTAACCTCGACATGATCGGTCGGGGTGAGGAAGACCTGATCTTCATCGATGGGGGTCGCCAGGCCGACAGACTGCGGGCTGCGCTGCGTTCGGCCAACGAATCGGGCAAGTTAGGGCTGCGATTACGGTTCGACGAGCATCCGGAGTGGCTCGATCGATCGGATCAGGGCCCGTTTATTCGCCGACGTGTTCCCGCCGTGCTGCTCAGCGTCGAAGACCACCCGGATTATCACGAGGTGACCGACCACGCCGATCGCATTCTGCCGCGTCTGGTCGAGCGCGTGACCCGACTGGTGCTGCTGGCCACGATCGACCTGGCCAGCGATCCAAGTCCGTCGCCAACCACCCAACCGGGCGGCTAGGCGGGTTCGGCAGCCATCGGGCCTTCTTTTCAAAAGCACTATACCCCCATGAAAGAATAGAAGAACGATCGGGTCTCCCATGGGGTCACCCGTTGGCGGAGGGCCGTTGCTCGGGTTTCCGGGGTCGGGTCTACGGCGCGGGCACGCGGCGGAAACAGTCCCGCGGAGGCGCCCGACGGCCATCAAGGTCGTCCGACCTAGCGGAAGCACCTTCGGGGATCGCGACCCGTGGTTTGTCAATTCAATCGCGTCTCGTGGCAGCACGGAGCAGCCTGGTCGCGCCGATCCGCCCGATCCCGGCGACATCATGCCAAGGTGATTCGTTCCTTCCGGCCGGGGTGGGGTGAACGTGGCAAACCGATCGCGTATGCTCTGCTGCAATGCCCGATCTCACCCCCCGACATTTGCTGGATGTGGCCATCGAAGCTGCTTACGTTGCGGGCCGGCGGACCCTGGCGTATTTCAACACCGCCGTCCGCATCGACACCAAGGCCGACGACACCCCCGTGACCATCGCCGACCGCGAGGCCGAACAGCTCATCCGGGCTGTCATTCATCGGCATTTTCCGACGCATTCGATCGTGGGAGAAGAGCAAGGTCGCACGGATGGTGATCCGGATTGTGCCTGGTATGTCGATCCCATCGATGGCACTCGCAGTTTTGTGCACGGAATTCCGCTCTATTCTGTGCTGATTGCCTGTGAAATCCGGGGAAATGTGGAAGCTGGCGTCATCTACCTCCCCGCGCTGGATGAGATGATCGCCGCTGCCAGCGGCCTCGGGTGCACCTGGAATGGTCGCAAGGCGCAAGTCTCGGGCACGTCGTCGCTCGATCAGGCCCTTTTGCTGTGCACGGATGTGAAGATGGCCCGCCAGCGGGGCGTGGCCTATGACCGACTCGAGGCGGCCACCCGGCTGCAACGCGGTGCCTTCGACGCCTATGGATACGCGCTGGTGGCAACGGGTCGGGCCGACGTGGTAATCGACCCGGTCATGAGTTCGTGGGATTGCGGCCCGCTGCCGGTGATTCTCCGGGAGGCAGGGGGCAGATTCTCCGATTGGAGGGGATTGGAAACCATTCATGGAGGGGACGCCTTGGCCACCAACGGGTTGCTGCACGAGGCCGTGTTGAAGCTGGTCGGGTGAGCGGTCCGGACGTTCGATCACGACAGACGGGGTGAACGCCGCGTTGGACTGCGACGGTGCCCGGTATGACCCGACGGGTTCGCCCGCGTTTGGGAGCAAACTGCGAAGTGTGACCCGTCTCACAAAGCAGCCGGTTTCGACGGTGGTACCTTCGGGGTTTGTGGTGCCCCGAAGCTCAGGAGGTTGCTTCATCAGTGAAGCGATCGGGCTTCCCTTGGGTGACGGTCAGATGCGTCGCGCTGCGCCACTGGGGCTGTGGTAGAGCAAGGGATTCAGGGGAGTCGTAAGCTGTTTCCCCACTTGCACTTGCGGAAAATGACGCCTTTTTTCGATGGCTTGAAAGGCGTTGCTCGGACGTGTCATCGTCTGCCCCGCTGGCAGGTACATCACCCACAACGACGCCACGGGAAAGGCCGAACGATTCTCGGCAAGACGGTGGAACGTCAATCCGGAATAAAACGCCACGTCGCCCGGCAGGAAAGACAGCTCGACCGTGGGGCAATCTGCGGCATTCAGCCGACGGAGAATCCTGCGGTAGTTCGTCTGGCTGGTCGGGCGGAATTCACGGGTGAAGGGTTGACGATGGCTGCCCGCCCGAAACGCCAGCCCCGCGCGGGTCGGTCCGGCGGCGTGCAGGGGCAGGTATGCCACCAAGAGGCTTTCACCATCGACGACCGCATGGGCAGCATCGATATGCCAAGGCGCCGCCGCGGCACCGGGTTCTTTCAGAACGATCAGATCGGCGTACAACTGCACTCCCGCCACTCCCAACAGGGCGGCAGCGGACTGAGCCAGCGAGCGGCTGCAGACGATCCGCCGAAGCGGGTCGCTCAATTGCCAGGAGTTGCGGACCTGAAGCGTATCCGTCAGCGGGCGATGATACTCCGCATGGGGCGGGCCTGCGGCGCTGTAGCGAATGGCCACTCGCGCTGCTTCCTCCGCCAGTGCGGCAACCTTGCTGGAGGCCAGCAAGCCACGGGAGACTACAAACCCGTCGCGCGTAAAGTTGTTCCATCCGTGATCTTCGTCAGCCGGCTGCGTGTGCACTGCCGTTCCAGGCGCCCCCTGTGTTTGATCATCATGCATGGCCGGAAGAGAATGGCGGAAATCCTGGTTGAGTTTCTGGCAAGGGGTCGGCCGGCCAGCCCAGAACAACCACAGAAGTATACAGGAAACCATGACGGTTGAAAAGGATCAGGAAGGCGATATCCCTGAGTTCCCTGACCCCGGGAGCGCGCCCGATCCAACAGGCGGCAACCCTCCATCGGACAAGAAGTTTCAGCGCTACCGCCTGGTGCTGGCCTACCGGGGTACGCGCTATCACGGATGGCAGTCTCAGCTCACGCCCCCGACCTGGAAAGGCCCGCTGGCGGACGACGGCGGGGGGCTGCCGACGGTGCAGGAGACTCTGCAACGAAGTCTGGCAGAGGTCGTCGGACACCCCGTGGCCGTCGTCGGCGCCAGCCGAACCGATGCTGGCGTTCATGCCCGGGGACAAGTGGCCCATTTTGACACCAACCGCGTCACAATTCCCCCCGAAGGCCTTCGCGCCGCCGTCAATGCCCGCTTGCCCGAGGACATCCTGATCCGACAGATTACCCCGGCCCCGCCGGACTTTGATGCTGTTTCCTGGGCTGTTGCCAAGCGCTATGAATATGTGCTGTGGAACGAGACGGATCGACCCGTTTTCGCCGCCGATCTTGCCTGGCACCGATGGCAGCAGTTGAACCTCGCCGCGATGGAGTCGGCCGGCAGGCTGTTGGTGGGCACGCACGATTTTGCCTCGTTTGCCCGACCGGGCCATGGGCGCGAACACACGATCCGCACGATCCGAGCGATCGATGTTCGAAGGGAGGGGCCGCAGGTGATCATCGGCATTGAAGGCAACGGCTTCCTGTGGCAGATGGTGCGGATTATCGTCGGTACCCTGGTTGACGTGGGAATGGGGCGCTATGCATTCAGCAAGGTAACGGACATGCTGGCCGCCCGCGACCGCCGCGCCGCCGGACCGACCGCCCCGGCCCATGGGCTGTATCTGCACCACATCTGGCTGCGTGACGCTCCGCCCTCCGGCGCGTATGATGCTCAGCGAGCACCGGAGAGGTGACCG
>JAVQWE010000282.1:0-4388 GCA_033579175.1 Phycisphaerales bacterium
GGCACATCACCCAAGGCGTCTCGGACAGGACCGACATCATCCCGGGACGACAGGCTTAGCGCAAAGTTAACATGATGTTAGGTTGAGTTTCTCTGGCACGTCGCTGTAAGTCTCTGTCTGCAATTGGGTTATAGCGAGTTTGCGAAAATGTTCCGCGCGGAACAAGGCAGGCAAATTGGCACAATGTTCTGCGCGGAACATCTTGCCGTTGCGCGAGCATTGTTCCGCGCAGAACACGGAGCACTCGACCTGAAACGTCGGCTCAGGAACAACACCTTGGTTTCTCAATCCAGCCGGCGGCGACTTTGGGCGTGCACCCTCCGTCCCAACGAGGAGCCCCCTCATTTCAGCCTTCGAGTGCTTCCGTCGGTGGCGGGGAGGGGATCATCGAGCCACCCAGCAAGCGGCAAGATGGCCGTCGGCACCCGGCTTCGGTTCCAAGGGGGGTGCCTCCATCGCGCAGCGTTTGAGAATGCGGAGCCGGTCGTTTCCCACAACGATTTCCGTGGTGTCGGCGGCGGAGGCTTCCCGTGCCGCTTGACGCGTCAGAGCACACCGTGGGTGAAAAGCACACCCCGAGGGGGGGCGCGACGGCGAGGGTACCTCCCCCTGAAGGACGATCCGCTCCCGCTTGGGTCGCGGGTCCGTGTCGGGCACGGCCGAGAGCAGGGCGCGGGTGTAGGGGTGTATGGGATTCTTATATAATTCTTCGCTCGTGGCTTTCTCCACGATCCGCCCCAGATACATCACCGCAACTTCGTCGCAGAAGTGCTCGACGACTGCCAGGTTGTGGGCAATGAACAGATAGGCAATGTTTCGTTCCGCCTGCAGGTCCTGCAGCAGATTCAGGATTTGCGATTGGATGGACACGTCCAAGGCGCTGACCGGCTCGTCACACACGATAAAACTCGGAGAAAGTGCCAGCGCCCGTGCGATCCCGATGCGCTGCCGCTGGCCCCCGGAAAACTCGTGGGGATAGCGCACGGCGTAGCTCGGGTCCAGCCCGACTCGCGACAGCAGCGACGCAACCAGTTCGTCCTTTTCGCGCCCGCGGGCGATGCCGTGCACAACAATCGGCTCGCCGATGATGTTGCCCACGGTCATTCGCGGATTCAGGCTGCTCTGAGGATCCTGAAAGATGATCTGCATCTGCCGCCGCAGCCGCCGCAGTTCCTCTCCCCGATAGGCAAAGAAATCCCGACCTCGAAACAGCACTTCCCCGCTGGTCGCCGGGATCAGCCGCAGAATCGTCCGCCCCACGGTTGTCTTGCCGCAACCGGATTCTCCCACCAGACCCAGCGTCTTGCCGGCCGGGACGACGAAGCTCACACCATCGACGGCCTTGACATATCCCACCGTCCGCTGCAGCAGACCCCGTCGGATCGGGAAATAGGTCTTCAGATCGCGCACTTCCAGCAGGGGCGCCTGGCCGGCCGGCGGCGCCGACGCCGGGGAGCGGTATTCCACGGTCGTGCTCACGAATTCACCTCCTGCGCAGCGCCCACCAGCACCTGCCGCTTATGCTGGATCGACGGTATGGTGACCGGCGCCGTCTGATATCCGGGCACGTGGTGGCAGGATGCCCAGTGCCGCGGCGCCACTTCCCGCAGCAGCGGTTCGACCTCGGCACAGGTGCGATCCTGCTCCATGCGGTGACAACGAGGGTGGAATTTGCAGCCCGTGGGAAAGCGCGCGGGGTTCGGCACCGTGCCGGGAATGGTGTCCAGCCGCTCGCGCCGGGCGCCAAGCCTGGGAATCGAGTTGAAAAGACCTTGCGTGTAGGGATGCATTGGCCGGTCGAACAGTTCTTCCACGGTTGCAGTCTCCACGATCCGTGAGGCATACATGACGGCCACGGTGTCGGCGTTCTCGGCGACCACGCCCAGGTCGTGGGTGATCAGCAGGATGGCCATGTTTCGCGTGCGCTGCAGTTCGCGCAGCAATTCGAGGATTTGAGCCTGTATCGTCACATCCAGGGCTGTCGTCGGCTCATCGGCAATGAGCAGCTTCGGCTGGCAGGACAGGGCCATCGCGATCATCACGCGCTGGCGCATCCCCCCGGACATCTGATGCGGATACTCCCCCAGCCGCCGGGCCGCGTCGGCTATTCCAACATCGGCCAATGCCCGCTCGGCGATGGCATAGGCTTCTTTGCCGCGTTTGTTCTGGTGAAGCGTGATCGCCTCGACAATCTGGTCGCCGATGGTGTAGACGGGGTTGAGGCTGGTCATCGGCTCCTGAAAGATCATGGCGATGTCCTTGCCCCGGATGGCGCGCATCTGCCGCTCGTCAAGTTGGAGCAGGTCGCGTCCTTCGAAAAGGATCTGCCCTCCCAGGTACTTGGCCGGTGGGCGCGGCAGCAGTTGCAGGATGGACATCGCCGTGACCGACTTCCCGCAGCCGGACTCACCCACCACGGCGACGGTCTGACCGGGGAAGATCGTGAGGTTGACATCGCGCACCGGTCGCACGTCGCCACGGGTGGTTTCGAAGGCGATGTTCAGATCGCGGATCTGCAGCAGCGGTTCGGGCATTCGTTTAATCTCTCATCTTTCTGAGCTTGGGGTCGATGGCGTCGCGGGCCGCCTCTCCGATCAGGATGTAGCTGAAGACCGTCAGGAAGATGGCCGCGCCGGGAAAGACGGCAATCCACCAGTTGAATCCGGTTCCTCCTGCGCGCGCCTGGTTCAGGAGCTGGCCCCAGCTCGGGTCCTTGGCCTCCAGGCCAAGTCCCAGAAAGCTGAGGGTGGATTCCAGAAGGATGGCCCCGGCGATCCCGAAGCTGGCATTAACCAGCACCGGCGCCACCCCGTTGGGAAGCATGTGACGGAACAGAATGCTCCGCAACGGAAGCCCGGCAGCGATACCGGCCTGCACAAAATCCAGTTTGCGCAGCTTGAGAAACTCGGCCCGGATGAAACGGGCATTGGCCGTCCAACTGATCAGCCCGATCACGACCATCATCAGGTACAGGCTCTTGCCGAAGAACGCCGTGATGATCAGCAGCAGGATCAGCCCCGGGATGGCCTGCACGATTTCGATCAGGCGCATGCCCAGCAGATCCACCCACCCGGCGAAGTAGCCCATCAGCCCGCCGATGATGATCCCGATGATCACCGAGATGGAGGTGGCGATGATCCCGATGGTCAATGCCACCCGGCAGGCGTGGATCATCCGGCTGAGCATGTCCTCCCCGAAGATGGTTGTGCCCAGCCAGTGAGCGGAGCTGGGCGGTTTGCGCACTTCCTGCGGTCTGTCGCGCATCCGGTCGTTGGCGCTGTAGGGAATGATCGTGTAGTACGCTTTCTCGATCTCACCCCTGGCGGCCATCTCACGGTACTGTTCCCAGACCACACTGCGGGGCGGATCGGTCACCCAGAAGCAGACCGGCGTTGCCACGGCCGTGACGATGGCCACAGCCAGCAGCGACTTGCCCAGCCCGACCGGACGGACAACCGCCAGCACGGCAACCGTCAGAAAGATCACCACCAGCAGCACGTCGATCGGATGAAGATTGGCAAAGAGCGGAAACTCCCATCCCCCGCCCGTGCGCTTCATGGCCAGGGGAAAGCTGCTGGCCAGAAATGGCGCGAAGATGGCCAGGACAATGACAACCCCGATCCACACGGCCCCCAGCCGGGCACCGGGCTGGGAAAAGGTATCCACCAGCGCCTGAGCAAAGAGCGTGCGGCGGCGCGGCTCGGTTTCCGGCGGGCGATAGGTCGGTCCGACCACCTGCGCATCCCGAGCGGAGGATGCCCCGGCTCCTGAAATAGCCGTCTCACCCCTCATAGCTCACCCTCGGGTCAGCCAGAACGTACGCGATGTCGGCCAGGAGGAAACCTATGAGCTGCAGCAGCAGCACGATCGTCGATACGCTCAGGAACAGTTCCCGGTCATTGGCCTTGACCGACTCGATCACCAGTCGACCCATGCCGTTGATGCTGAAGATAGTCTCGACGACGATCGAACCGGTGATCAGCGCCGGCAGGAATGATGCGGCCACCGTGATCAGGGGCAGCAGGCTGTTGCGGAAGGCGTGGCGGTAAAGCACCACGCGTTCGGGAAGCCCCTTGGCCCGCGCGGTTCGAACATAATCAGTCCCGAGGGTTTCCAGCAGGCTGGTTCGAGCCAGCTTGGAATAGAACGCAAACCCCCCGTAGCTGATGCAGATCACCGGCAGAATCAGATGCCACGCCGAATCCAGCAGGTAGCCGGGCTGGAACCCCCCCTTGAAACGCGGGAAGAACGACATTGAATCAGCCGTGATGCTGTGCAACCCCGCCGCCGGAAACGCCTTGACAAACTCCACATTGGCCAGGAAGCCGATAAACATCACCCCAGCCCAGATCACGGGGATGGAAAACAGTGCCAGCAGGATGGTTCCC
>JAVQWE010000283.1:0-4387 GCA_033579175.1 Phycisphaerales bacterium
AAGCCTGCATGAACGTCGGGCTGGGTCCGGAGATCGCCAAACGTGCCAGCACATTCCCCTTTATCGTTCTGTTCCCGCAGACCTCCGGCGGGTGGAAGGATGAGAAAGACGAGAAGATCTGCATGGCCGTGTTGAATCAGGCGAAAAAGCAATTTGCCATCGATGAAGACCGGGTGATCCTGACCGGTCTTTCAAGCGGGGGCTACGGCACCTGGCGGATCGGGGCAAACTACCGGGAGCACTTTGCGGCGTTGGTACCGATGTGCGGTTATGGCTATGAGGCAGGAATTCCGAAATTGACCAATATTCCCATCTGGGTATGGCATAATTCCGGTGATTGGGCGGTGCCTTCCGGGGGGTCTAAAAACATGGTGAAGAAGATTCAAGCCGCCGGGGGGAACATCCGGGCGACATTCCCGAACTCGGCCAGCCACGATGTGTGGGTGGCTGCATACGACCATCAACCGCTGTACCAGTGGATGCTCGCGCAGCGCCGCAACCGCACGGCCGGCGCCCCCGCCGCGGTCGGGGCGGGTGCGGGCTACTGACCAGGGGCAAGGGTGCTGATCTTGTCGGCACGCGTGCAGTCCCGGGCGGGCTTGGGTGCGTCGCCAGAGGAAAAACCGGAGCCAGGAAGCGCCACCGCGTTTCCTGGCTTTTTCGATTACCTCCCAGAGCCGCGGCGACGGCAGATTGTACGCATCGGTTCAGGCTCCGATCATCCGCGGGTTGACAAACAGGTTATCGTGGCCAGGAACGATCACATCGGCAATCTCATACACTTCGCGCATGGCCTCGTGGGCGTCGCGGATATTCGCTGAGTCGGGCAGGGCTTGCCCGGCGAGGAAGTGGTCAAGCGTGGGCACGGCGTCGCCGGCGATCAGGATGCTGAGCGTAGCCGAAGCGACGAGAATTCCGCAGGTTCCCGGCGTATAACCGGGAAGCGGAAACAGATCGATGCCCTCCGCCAGTCTGTCCTCCGCCGGTTCGAAGCGATCCAGTAGCTCCAGCTCGACGGCAAAATACCGATGGTCTTCGTCGCTCTCCGGAGATTCATCGCGCATCTTCTGCAGCCTTTGCCGCTCGAAGTCGAGTTCCTTCTCATGGATCAGCCAACGAGCTTTCGGGAAGCCATCGATTCCCCGGCGGTGGGCGAGCCGGAAATTGGTCAGGAACACCGTGTCCACGGCCTCGGGAAGCAGGCCGGTGCGCTCGTTAAGCCGTGCTGCAAGCACAGCCGCAGGAAGTCCGGGATCGACGAGGATCGTTCTGCCGGCGGCGCGGATGAGGCTGGTTGTGGCGTGAGCGGTCCGGGCAGCTTCGGATTCGTTCCAGAGCCGGTTGCGGCTGAGGCAGCCGATGCTGATGATGTCGACGCGAGGCGCTCTCACGGATTGGAGGCTACGTGGCACCGCGAAAAACGCAATTCCTCGCCGGGGCTCTGGTGATTCTTGCGGGTCTGTGCGGGTGCGGCGTCGGCACCGCCAGTCGCAGCGTGGCGCCCGAAGTGCCGCAGCGGCAGCTCTGGAAAACCGACGCTCACGCAGGCGTGATATTGCGGTCGGGTGCTTACAAGATTCACTCGACGGTCGAGGACGAGGAATTCAACCGCAAGCTCCTGGTTGTGATGGAGGCGGCACTCCAGCAGTATCGCAAACTTGCGCCGTCGGTCCGGCCGGACCCGCGCCCCATGGAATGTTATGTGTTCGCAAACCGGCGCCAGTGGGCCGAATTCACGCGGCAACAAACCGGTGAGGATGCGGCGATCTACCTGCAGATCAATCGCGGTGGTTACACGATCGGTGATGTGTTTGTGGCCTACTATCTCGGGGACCACGGCACCTTTGCCGTTGCGGCGCACGAAGGCTGGCATCAGTTCGTCTCCCGACACTTCCAGAACCGCTTGCCGCCGTTCCTCGAAGAGGGACTTGCCACAACCTTTGAGAGCATCACATGGAGCTCCAGCGGGGAACCGCGTTGGACTTCGGCCCGAAATGTTGCCCGCGCCGAGCGGCTGCGAAAGGCCATCCAGACTGGAAGCCTCTGGCCGCTGGAATCGCTGCTGGCGATGCACGCCGGAGACGTGGTTTCCCAACCACCGGACCGCATTGAAGCATTTTATGCCCAGAACTGGGCGTTCGCCCGGTTTCTTCGGGAAGCCGAGGAAGGACGATACCGCCTTGGATTGCAACGCATGATCGACGACGCCGTCGCAGGCCGGCTGCCGGCTCAATCGGGTCGTTCGGATCGCCCGGCCGGAACATTCAACCCCGCCGGCGTTCGGCCGTTGCTGGAGCATTACCTGGGGGCCGAACTCAGCCAGATCGACCTCGCCTACCAGCGGTTTATCCGCAAGATTGCGCGGGATGAGCCTGTCCCGGAGCATGCAAGATAATCTTCGCGCCGATTCCGGCGCGTTTTATAATTCGGCCGTCAGCGAACGCGGGAGGCACACCTCATGCAGCGCATAACCTGCCTTTACAGCGGACATGTTCAGGGCGTGGGCTTTCGATACACGGTCAAGAGTCTGGCCCTCTCGTACAACGTCGGAGGATATGTGAGAAATCTTGCTGATGGCAGGGTGGAACTGGTGGTGGAAGGTCCGGATGATCAGGTAGACGGCCTTCTGGGAGACGTGCGGAAGAAGATGACCGGGTACATTGATCACATCGAGCAGCAGGTGCTCCCGGCCACCGGCGAGTTTTGCCAGTTCTCGATCCGTGCCTGAGCTGAAGGGGGTTTCCCGGCGGACCCTCGATGGTTGCTTTTGGGGCACGGTGAAGAGAGATTACCCATTTTGACACCCGTCGCGCCTCGCATGATTTCGAGGTCACGGTCCAGAGTCCGCCGCAATGCGTGAGATGCTCCGGAGCCCCGAGGCGTTGATCCCGCTCGGTGGGCTTGGACATCCCCCCCTGGGCCGGTAAACTCCCCCGCCGCTCGGAACCGTTCGAGCCACGGTTCACGCGACATGTACCGCACTTTAGTTATTGCTCGTCACACGTTCCGCGAGTCGGTGGTGCAGCCGATCTATTCGCTGCTGCTTGGCTTGGGGGCGGTGGTGATTGCCGTTTTCGCCGCGTTGCCCTTCTTCACACTCGGGGAGGACGCGGTGATGTACAAGGCTGTCGCGCTGGACGTGATCCTGCTCCCCGTGCTGATTGCGACGCTGTTTGCCACCAGCAAATCCATTTACGAGGAAATCGAAGACCGCACGATGCTCACCTTGATGAGCAAACCCATCCGTCGATGGGAAGTGCTGGTCGGAAAGTACCTGGGCATTGTTTCATCGGCAGCGCTGGCGATCGCGGTTCTTGGATTGATCCTGGTTTTGTGTCTGTGGTTCCGCATTCCCGGAGATTACCAGTTGAACCCGCGCAGCGTGGATGAGGCGGATTTGCGCCTCATCCGCGACTATCGGACGATGCACATCGCCGGAATTCTGCCAAGCCTGCTGACTCTGTGGCTTCAGATCAGCGTACTGGCGGCGATCGGAGTGGCCCTGTCCACACGGTTTTCGCTGGTTGTGAACCTGCCGGTGGTGATTCTGGTCTACATTGCCGGCAACCTCAGCCGGTTTCTGCCGGACGCCGTGGCGGATCGCGGCGCTCTGGCGAAGGCCGTCGCCTGGCTGATCAGCACCGTGCTGCCGTTTCTGCAGGTCTTCGACGTCCGGGATAAGAGTGTCTACGCCAAGGTGAAATGGGGGGAATCGTTCCTGGGGATCAGCCTGCCGCGCAGCGGTTTCGCCGGTGATATCAACGCCGTCTGGCTGGGAAGCATCTGGATCGACGCGGCTTGGAGCGCTCTGTACGCCGCCTGTTACGCCACTGCTGCGCTGGCGGTGGGGCTGCTGCTGTTTGAGTCCCGTGAGCTGGGCGGGGCCGAAGGATAACCCGGGAACCAGCACGGAAGAGGGTTCAGCCGAGGGTCGTGGCTTTACCGGACTCGGCCGATTTGTAAAGGGCGTCGATCATCTTCATGAGGCTAATGCCCTGGGCTGGCCCGACGCACGGCTGCGCCTTGCCCAGAATGCATTCGCGGAAGTGTCGGAGCAGGGCCGGATATCCCTCCAGTCGCGGCGGCCGAAGCGGGGTGGGCTTGCTCTGGCCTTGGGGATCGAACTGCCGGTGGATCAAGGCGCCGTGGGAGGTGTAAACATCCACGCAAGCGGCATCGCCGAAGACGCGACAGGCCAGCCCCTGCTGTTGCGGGGGCTGGTTCAGGGCAAAGCTTGCCGCCAGCTCCAGCGACGCACCCGACTTGAACCGGAGCAGAGCAAAGGCCGAATCTTCCACATCGGCCGACGTGTCGGCGTCGGAAGTGAGGCGCCAGAGGCGTCGATGAGTCACTGCGTACGCGCCGGCTGGTTCAGGCTCATCCAGAA
>JAVQWE010000284.1:0-4382 GCA_033579175.1 Phycisphaerales bacterium
GTGGTTTTCTATGTCATAACAACCCGGCTGATTCTTCAACCCGTGCGAGTGCTGCAGGAAACCTGTGAGAAAGTCTCACAAGGCGACCTGAAAATCCGGTCCGATCTGAACACCGGCGATGAGTTTGAGCAGCTTTCCGAAACATTCAACACGATGCTCAAGAACCTTCAGGAGAACGCCGACGAACTGCGCGCTGTCAACAAAGGGCTGGATATGAAGCTCGGCCAGCTCGCCGAGACCAACATCGCGCTGTTTGAGTCCAACCGGCTTAAAAGCGAGTTTCTGGCGAATGTCAGCCACGAGCTGCGTACGCCGCTGAACTCGATCCTCGGCTTCGCCGATCTGCTGAAAGAAGCCGCCGGCGATGCGGACAGCCGTCTGGCACGCTACGCGCAGAACATCCGCACCAGCGGCGAAGGGCTGAAGCATCTGATCGATGACCTGCTGGACCTTGCCAAGATCGAGGCCGGCCGCATGGAGGTGCGATCCGAGCAGTTTTCCATCCCCGATCTTTTCGAGGGTCTGACCACCATCCTCAAACCGCTGGCGGACAAGAAGAATCTCCTGCTGCGTGCCGGGGTCTCCAATGACGTGCCGGTGATCTCCTCGGATTATCAGAAGGTTCAGCAGATTCTTTACAACTTCCTGTCCAACGCGATCAAGTTTTCTCCGCCCGGGCAGGAGATCGAGCTGAAAGCCGTCCGCGACGGATTGACAACCATCCGGATCGAGGTGACCGATCAGGGGCCCGGCATCCCTGCCGACCAGCATGAGATCATCTTTGAAAAATTCCGGCAGATCGACGGTTCTCATACCCGCCAGCACGGAGGCACCGGTTTAGGGCTGGCGATCGCGCGGGAATTGTCTCACCTGCTCGGCGGCACTGTAGGGGTGCGCAGTGCTCCCGGAGAAGGAAGCACGTTCTTCCTCATCCTGCCGCTGAAGGTGGAAGCCGGAACGCGCGACGTCCGCCAGAGGCTGGCGGTTACCCAGCCACTGTCGTGAGCGGCGGTTGAGAAGGTAGCTCTGCGGGAAATCAGTACCAGATGTTCAGGACCAGCGCCGGCTCGCGGATTTTGCCCTCGAACACACCCACGGTCGGGGTGACGAACTTCACTTCGATGTCGGGGTTGGCATCAAGCCATTCGTTGATCGCATCATCCAGGTACTGCAGCCCCTGATCGCTGTATTTGCCGTGGAACGACTTGACCCGGATGGCGCCGGTGCCGGTGTTCACCACCTTCCGCTTCCAGTCGTGGTGCTTGCGATGCGTTCCGGCATCGCCCAGCGCCTTGATCTTCTTGGTGAACTCGGTGGTCTGATCGACCGGCACTGCATCATCATCCACCAGCGCGATCGGTTCCTCATCATTGGCCGGGAGCGGCCGTTGCGACGGCACAACCGGACGAGGCGCCTGCCCGCTGCCTGCCACCGGATGCGGACCCGTCTGCGGCGCCCCCGGCGGCCGGATCGAGGGCGCGTGGTGTTGCGGTGCAGCCGGACGCAATCCGGGCTGCGGGGAAGGCTGTCCAATGGGCTGTCCGGAGGTTTGACGGGGGTCCTGCATGGCTGGTTCCTCGAGTAGAGACTTCAGCAACAGACGTGATCGAAACGTCCAT
Source organism: Phycisphaerales bacterium (assembly GCA_033579175.1). Taxonomy (GTDB): domain Bacteria; phylum Planctomycetota; class Phycisphaerae; order Tepidisphaerales; family Tepidisphaeraceae; genus JAVQWE01. The sequence continues at coordinate 1,620 of JAVQWE010000284.1, forward strand.
AGTGTAGCGGCCGAATCGCTGCAAACAAGGAAAACTGCGCCTGGACCGGCCCGCCAAGGGACGCTTCGGCCAAGCCTTACAATCCAGGGGAGCGGATCAGGAGAACAGGTTGACGGCAGTCTGGAGCCAGCTGTCGATGTTCTTGCGGGCCTGCTCCAGGGCATCGGGGGGGAGCTGCAGTTCCGCCAAGGCATGAGAATCCATGGCGTCGGCCTGCGCGGTCAGGTTGAAACCCTTGCCCGCCTGACAGCAGACGATATCGGCCACGTGCACCAGCGCCACCAGCGTGCGGTGGTTGTCGGCCAGATGGGCCGGCTGATGGTGGAATCCGGCCACGAGTTGGCAGGACCGCGGGAATTTCCACAGTTCTGCGATTCCCATTCCGAGCATCTGATGATCCATGCCCGTCAGTTCCCGCTCGATCTCGCAGAACGACTTGCCCCCCTGCCTGGCCCGGTTGCAGACCGCTTGAAGCTGTTCCGGCTGGGTCTGCAACGACACGAGAATTCCGATGTCGTGGATCAGCCCGGCGAGAAACGCTTCATCCGCAATCGGCAACTTGATCTGCCGTGAAAGCTCCCGGGCGGTTACGCCTACGGCAACGCAATGGGTCCACAGATCCTTGGCCGTAAAGCCCTCGCAAAGCTTTACCCCGCGGAAGAGTTGTCCGAGGCTGGCAGCCACGGCAATGTTCTTGACGGCGTTTAATCCCAGCAGCACGATCGCCCGTTCGATGGAGGCAATCTGCCCCGGCAGACCGTAAAACGCGCTGTTGACCACCTTCAGGATCCGCGTTGCCAGAGCCGGATCGTGCGAGACAATCTGATGAAGCTGCGCCGCCGAGCTGCGCGGATCTTCCACGGTTTTGATGATTTTTACCGTAATCTCCGGCAGGGTCGCGATCGTGCTGACCTTCCGGATCGCCTGCTGCACGAGCTGCTTGGGATCAACGGCCACGGCGGTGGACATGCGGTATTTCGACTCCCGAAGGTATCTTCAGGAGATATCGAACCAACGCGCAAGGCACTTAATAAGCGATCAGTTTCCGCAGCAGCCGCCGGTCGATCGGAATGGACGCGAGCGTCCCGGCGATCCTGCGACCGGTTCCGTGCCCGCCGGAGGGGTTGAAGAAGGCTCCACGGGGCTTTCCCCGACGCCTGAGGGCATCCAGAGCCTTCCGGATGGCCCGCCCGTCGTAGTCGCAATGGACGACATTCCTGCCATGTTCCCGCCCGAGTTGGCGAGGTCCGATATCAATCACGGGCAGGCCGAACGAAGCCGCCTCAATGATCCCGGCCGATGAATTGCCCACCAGCACCTTGGCATCCCGCAGCAGCCCCAGAAAGAGCCTGCGATCGAGGTCCGGCAACACGATGACGCGCCGGTCCAGGCACGATCTCCAGACCCGGATGATCCCTTCGGCCCCGGGATCGTTGTTCGGGTAAATCAGGAAGACCCGATCCCAAGGCCCTTGCAGCACCGCTTCAAGCACGACTTGCGCCCGCCGGGCCTCGGCAGCAGCGTCGGCGGCGACGGGGTGAAGCACCAGGAGCGCAAAATCTGCGCTTCGAGGGAGGGAGAAGGCATCCCTGACCGCATCGGACGGTGCCGCCAGCCGGCGGATCCCGTCGATCCCCGGTGCCCCCACAACGTGGACGCGCCATCGATCCTCCCCCAGTCGCAGGATTCTACGGGCGCTGGCGTGCGTCGCGGGGAAATGGACATGGGCGAGTTTGGTAATCGCGTGCCGAAGGGAGTCGTCAGCCTGCCCCAACGCTCGATCTCCCCCGTGGACGTGTGCCACCGCAAGATCACATAGATGCCCCGCCGTCGCCCCCGCCAACGCCTCCACGCGGTCCCCGACGACCAGCACCAGCTCGGTCCGCAGCTCCGCGAACGCCCGGGCCAGGCGCATGGTCAGCCGCCCGGTTTCCGATGCCCGCGCCACAGGCGTGGCAGCCGCCCGCCAAGGGATCGACCGGTCGATCTTCCAGCCTGAGTCGGCGATTCGGCGTGCGGTCCGGCCGCGACGGGCATCGTGGTGCATTCCCGTGACGACGATCTGGAGCTGCAGCTTCGGATGATCGCGGATCGCCTCCAGGGTGGTCTGCATCAGACCGAATTCGGCCCGCGTGCCGGTGACGAAGCAGATTCTCCGGCGTGACTTGCCGGCCATGGTCAGGCCTTGAAGCTTACGCGACATCCGCCAGCATGTCCCACTGCAACAGGGTACCGGCGCGGACGGCCCGCCGAACCCGCCGTCCCACCAGCGCCGCCAGTTGCGCCGCCGGAATGCCCGTGCCCGGGCGACGGAAGGTGACGTCGGCTTCGCGGATCTGCTCGCCGGACATCAGGTCCCTTCGCAGCACCACGCTCTGGCGGCTGACGGCGCGCACGTCCCGTTCGATGGGCAGCACGTGCTTCCCGTATCGACCGCACATCCGGCCCGTGAGCCGCACGGCGCGAACATACCGCGCCAGCCCTGCCGGATCGGCGCTGATGGCATGATCCGGCCCGACCGCGCTGCGGTCGTGGGTCAGGTGCTTTTCGATAATGGCCGCTCCGCAGGCGTGCGCCAGCGCGCCGGCCCAGTCCTCGCAGGTGTGATCGGAATAGCCCACCACTACGGCAAACCGCTCCTCCAGCTCGGTGATCCACCGCAGGTGCGCCTCTTCGACGGGCGTCGGATAACTGCTGACGCAATGGAGCAGTGCGAATTCCACCCGCCAGTTGCGCAGCCATGCCACGGTCTGGGCAATCTCA
>JAVQWE010000285.1:0-4374 GCA_033579175.1 Phycisphaerales bacterium
TGCGTGCCCCCACCCGGCAAATTGCTGACAATGCCGGCGAGGATGGAGAAGTCGTTGTCGCCAGAATTCTGGAGAACAAGAGCGAAAGCTTCGGCTACAACGCCGCCACGGGTGAATTCGGAGACATGTACAAGTTCGGAATCATCGATCCGACAAAGGTTGCCCGCACCGCGCTGCTGAACGCGGCCAGCGCCATCGGACTGGCGCTGACGACCGACGTACTGGTCACCGAGCTGAAGGAGAAGAAAGGCGAACTGGTCGAGCCGGTGGCAGGGGCGGTCGTGTAAGCGCCCCTGGTCGATCTGGCAGAGGGCACGAAGGCATCTTGCACGCCTTCGTGCCTTCGCGTTCTCCGGCAGGTCGCCCGGCAAAGCCGATCTGAATCGGCGATTCGGCCGATAAAGCAGGTATGTCAGTGGCCACGGGCAAACGCGACTATTACGAGATTCTGTCTGTATCCCGCAATGCCGATGCCGAGGAGATCAAGCGCGCCTACCGTCGGCTGGCGATGAAATATCACCCCGACCGCAACCCCGGGGACGCCGAGGCGGAAATGCGCTTCAAGGAGTGTGCGGAGGCGTATGAGGTCCTGTCCGACCCGAATAAACGGGCCCGCTACGATCAGTTCGGCCATCAGGGCGTGCAGGGGCAGCATGACTTCTCGCACATGGATGTCGGCGACATCTTCTCGATGTTCGAAGACATCTTCGGCGGGGCATTCGGGGGCATGGGAGGGCGTGTCGGCGGTCAGCGTCGGGCGGCGCGGGGGTTCGATCTGGAAACACAGGTGGAACTCACGCTCAACGAAGTCCTGACCGGCACCGAAAAGACGATCGAGTTTGAGCGGCAGGATATCTGCGAGGGATGCCATGGCACGGGGGCACGCAAAGGATCGCAACCCGTCAAATGCGGGCAGTGCGGTGGGCAGGGGCGGGTCGCCCAGCAGGGGTTCGGGGGGATGTTCCGCATGGTCACCACCTGCCCGAACTGCCGCGGCAGAGGGACGGTTATCCGCGATTTCTGCAAGACCTGCGGCGGGACGGGCCGGCAGCTCCGCAAGCGGGCGGTTGCGATCAAGATTCCCGCGGGTGTCCACGAAGGTCAGGCGGTGCGCATTGCAGGGGAGGGAGAGCCGGGGGAGGCAGGTGCCCCGCCGGGTGATCTGCATTGCTACATCGCTGTCAAGCCGCACCCGATCTTCAGCCGGCACGGCAATGACATCGTCTGCCAGGTGCCGATCAGTTTCACGCAGGCTGCCCTCGGCGGAAGGCTGGAAGTGCCCACGCTTCGTGGCAACGATGCGATCGAGATTCCGCCAGGGACTCAGCACGGCGACATGTTCAAGCTCCGGGGTAAGGGATTGCCCGATCTCCGGTCGCACCGCACCGGGGACCTGATCGTGCAGGTCATGATCGAAGTGCCGCGGAAGCTCACGGAAAGACAGAAAGAGCTGCTTCGGGAATTTGCCGCGACGGAGGACGTGGAAGTTTCCCCGCAACGGAAAAGCTTCATGGAAAAGCTCAAGGGTGTGTTACGAGGCGAGACGTGAGGAGATGTGCCGGGCAACACCCGCAGTCCCAGATGTAAACTCCACCTCAAACGAAATATGAGTGAACCCAGGAATGACAACAACCTGACCGAGGAGCCGCGAACATCGGATGAGCCCGACCTGAGCGAGCAGGGGGGCGCCGTCGCTCAGGAAGCCGCACCGACAGCGACCGATGCTGAATCCGACCGCCCGAGCGACGAACTGACTCAGGCTCGGGCCGAGCGGGATGAAGCTCTGAACCGGCTGGCACGGGTGCAGGCGGATTTCGCCAACGCCCGTCGGAGGCTCGAGGCCGACACCGAGCAGCGCTTGCAGTTTGCCAACAGCACGCTGATCAAGGCTCTGCTGCCGGTGATCGACAACTGGGAACGCGCCTTGGCGGTTGATCCGGAGAAGACCGACACGGCCGCCGTGCTTAAGGGGTTGCAGGTCGTGCACGATCAGATGATGGACGTGCTGGCTCGCCAGAACGTCGAGGTGATCGCCCCGGCCGAGGGGGAGCCGTTTGATCCCAGTCGGCACGAAGCGGTAATGCAGCAGGAAAGCGATAAGTATCCCGAGCTGAGCGTCCTGCAGACGCTTCAGAGGGGCTATGCCCTCCACGGCAGGACGCTTCGGCCGGCCAGCGTAGTTGTCTCCAAACCCAGGTGACTGCCATGCCCACTTACGAGTACCGCTGCGAAGAATGCGAGCATGAGTTCGAGGCGTTCCAATCCATTACAGCGTCACCGCTGCGCAAGTGCCCGGAATGCAAAAGACCGAAGCTGCGCCGTCTGATCGGATCGGGCGCGGCCCTGCTGTTCAAGGGCGATGGATTTTACATAACTGATTATCGCAGTGAGAGTTATAAGAAGGCCGCCAAGGCGGACGGGGCCGGTTCGTCCGCGGGCCAGTCCAGTGAGGCAAAATCGCAATCGGCCTCTGGAGATGCTTCTTCCTCCACGACCAAGGCCGATTCAAAGGCCGCGATGCCGGGGAAGGCAGCTGCCAAAGGATCGAAGCAGAAGCTGGGAAATTGAGCGGTCCGCGCGATGCCAGCCGCCGACGAATCATCTTCCCGGCACTTGTGCCCCATTTGCAGGCGCGAGGTTCTTTCGCCACAGGAGGGTGTCCCCGGCTTCTTTCCGTTCTGTTCAGACAGATGCCGTCTGATTGACCTGGGCCGATGGCTGGATGGCAAATATCAGATTCCCGTGGTGGACAGCGACAGCGTCCCGCCCGGCAACGTGATTCCCTCGACGGATGAGGGGCAATCACCCCGCCGGGGCTGAGGCTGCTGGCGCTGGCTGAGGAGTCGCCGTGGGGAGCGCTTCGCTGAAGTCCTCTTCCCCCTGCTCCAGCGAGACGTCGTCGTATTCCGTAGCATCCACTTCCTTGCGCATCAGGTAGTAGATCACGGTTCCCGCGACGAAGTAGAAACTGATGGCAAACCCGCCCAGCAGTGTTGCCAGCAGGTGCACCCAGACCCACAGGAAGAAGCTCCCGATCGACTCGCCCAGTCCCAGAGAGAAATAATCCGGGGTGTATGCCAGCCGCTGCGTTAACACCGGCCCCGGCCAGAGCATGTTCCACAGCGGATCGCCGCTGCTGGAGCGGACAAACACCAGCAGCCCGCTGAAGAAATGCGTCAACATCAGCATCAGATCGAGGAAATACCGGATGAAGGTGTAACACAACGCCCCATACACAACGGCAATCGCGGTGTAAAACGCAAGCCGCCACGGCCGGGCATACAGGTAGCTGAAGCTCCGGCTGATGGCATCGAAGCTGTCGGAACCCTCAACGGCAATCGTGGGATACATCAGATTGAATCCCCCGACCAGGCCGAGGATCACCAGGGTCATTACGAATCCGGCGATCAGCGCCAGGAAGAAGAACACGCCCACCACGATCGGCCCGATGAACGGGATGTTGGTGATTAACCCGCCCACTGCCACCAGCAGCCCTACAGCCACGACGATCAGCAGCGGAATGATGGGGGCCGAAAAGAAACTCAGAAACTTCGAAGTCGAAAAGCGCAACGCCTGACGAATGCTGATTTTCTCGTCCCGGGCGATGTGCACCGCGGCGATCCGTGAGATTGCTCCCCCGAAAATTGCCCAGATGGACAGGAACATCAGAAAAAACACGGTGAAGAACACCGGGTGGTGCCGGATGGCCCACACCGGTCCGATCGTGAAGAACGCAACGATCTTTTCGATGACTCCGTGGCGGCCGAGCCACCGGCCTTCGCGTATCGTCGCGATGATTGCATTAAGCTGCCCCACCTGCTGGGCAATGAAATGCTCAAATCGCCCGATTCCGCGGGCTTCCCGAGCACGGCGGTAATCCTGCGAGGCCGAGGCGTAAGCCGCCTTGATCTGTGCATCCCTTTGCTGGGCTGCCTCCCGGAGTTGCTCATCACGCCGAGCGCGGGCCTCGGCCTTTTTATCCTCCGGAGCCTCCGCGGTCTGTTCCTCGAGCTGACGGGCCGTCGCCTGATACCTCTCGATTGCTGCCTTTACCGCCTCATCACGTCGCTTGCGGAGGGAGTTTCTGATGTCTCGGAAGGATCCGTCGCGATTTCCCGCCTCCTCCAACAGCCGCTGATATCGCGCCACGGCCTCTTTGCGGGCTTCTTCGCGGGCTTGGGCGAACGATCGTGCCGGATCGATCGTCTCGCGGGCCGCGGCGTAGAGGGCCAACTCCCCCGGTACGACTCCCCCAGGCCAGATCTTATCCAGCACCGTGCCGCCGAGGTAAATCAGCAGCATCGCCATCGCCGCAAGGATCAGCTTCGACGGATGCACCGCGATCCGGAAGCATCGGAAGATCATCGTGATCGG
>JAVQWE010000286.1:0-4369 GCA_033579175.1 Phycisphaerales bacterium
TCGCCAAGGAGCTGATGCGTCATCAGTCGGTTCCGACGGCCGAATCGCGGTCGTTTCAAGACGCCCACGCCGCCGCCGAATTTGTGCGGGCGCGTAACGAACCCTGCGTGATCAAGGCAGCGGGTCTGGCCAAGGGAAAGGGTGTCACGGTATGCCATCGGGTGAGCGATGCGCTGGAGGCGATTGATCGCCTGATGAAGCAGAAGATCTTCGGCGAAGCCGGCGCGCGGATTGTCATTGAGGAACTGCTGTACGGTCCGGAGTGTTCCATTCTGGCGTTTGTTTCCGGTCGAACCGTTTATCTGATGGAAACGGCGCAGGATCACAAGTCCATCGACGAGGGCGACACCGGTCCGATGACCGGCGGGATGGGGGCGTACTCCCCCACGCCAGTGATCACCGAGGCCGTGCTGCGGCATGTCGAGCGCGACATCTTCGTGCCGGTGCTGGATGGTCTGGCTCGCCAGGGAATTGATTATCGCGGTGTGCTGTACGCCGGGCTGATGCTGACGGTCAACGGCCCGAAAGTGCTCGAATTCAACTGTCGATTTGGTGATCCGGAGACCCAGCCGTTGATGATGCGACTGCAGAGCGACCTGCTTGAAGTTCTGATGGCGGTCGTGGAAGGTCGACTTGGTTCCGTGGATCTTCATTGGGACCCGCGTCCGGCGATGACGGTGGTTGCGGCCAGCAAAGGTTACCCCGGCAGCTATCAGACCGGTTTTGCGATCGAGGGCATCGAGCAGGCCGATGCGATGCCCCTGGTGAAGGTCTTCCATGGTGGCACCGCGCGCCGGAACGGGCAGATTGTCACCGATGGCGGGCGGGTGCTCGCTGTGACGGCGCTGGGTGAATCTCTGGCCGACGCGCATCGGCGGGTCTATGAGGCTCTCGGCAAGATTCACTTCGAGGGGATGTACTTCCGCCGGGATATCGGACATCAGGCGATTCGCATGAGCTGATCGGGGATCTTCCATTGCCCCCAGCGAGCCCCACCGCGAGTTCGGCTGCTTCGGGAAGTTGCAGCTCGCCCGTGCCGACGAGGGGGGTGCGAGGCATTCACAGGTTGAGCCATGGGGGGCTCGGTGGCCTTCCGCGGGGAACGATAATCCCTGGAGTTCCCATTCCACGCGGAACAATTCCCTGAACTCGTCGTAAAGGCATGTCAATTCGAAACTTACATCAAGATTGATTCGCCCCATGCCCTGACAAGTTGTTAATTTTGCGCTACATCCGCTCGGATCGGCGGGATCAGACCAGATTTGGCGGGGGAATCAACACGCCGGGATTGAGGCAGGGCGGTCGGCCGGGGACGGTCGGTCCAGACGCCGGGGATGCGTCGCGGATCAACCGGTGCCCATGGCCGCAGGCTTGCAGGACGCTTCGGCGATCCCCTCCGACTTCTACTCTCGAGCCGCTGCACCGGCGGCGAATGCTTCGTGGCCCTCAAGAGGGGTGTCGCCGGCGGGGCTTGCGTTCGTTCGCAGGATGCGGTCCTGCCTCTCATCGAACACCGTGTTCCCCGACGCGCCATTCGGCGGGCGAGGTCGGGAGGATTCGTGATGTCCGCCCGGCTGGCGCGCTACACCCGCCGGTCGCGGTTTAATGGTTCTGCCAACGAAAATCGATTCCAAATGGCCAGGAAGGTCGGGTAGTGGCTGTGCCGGCGCCAGGGGTGTCTGGCAGGTGGCGAACTCGCAGGGGCTCCCGTCGCGTCAGGACGAAATCGTATCGTTCCAGTTCGATATCGCCTCGGCGTACGACGAGTGTGTAGGTGCCGGGCAGCAGATGAAACGACAGTGAGTATTTTGAAGCGCGGTCAAACCGTGCTTCGCGCGGCTTGCCGAGGTTGATGCCATCAACACTGGCGATTGTGCCATCCCATGCGGGTGAGGCGCGAACGATCAGCACGGCCTCGGGCACGGGAATGGTCACCGCGCGGTACACCAGCCATGACGCACAGACCACAAAGATGAGCACCGTGCCCACCACGGCCAGCCTCACCGGCAATGCGCGGGGCCGACGGGGTTCCATCAAGACAGATGTTGCCTCGGGTTGGCTCATAAGCCGGTCGCGGTCCACCTCGACTTATCGACAGATTATACTCCTGTCCTGAAGACCAATCATGTGCGGAAGATACACGCTGATCCGCCTGTCGGACTTTACGGACATGTTCCCGTGGATTCGTCCGCCGGACTCGCAACCGCCCCCGCGGTTCAACATTGCTCCGTCACAGCCGGTGGCGGTGGTGCCGAACGTCGCAGATCCGCAGGTGGAGTTCTTCCAGTGGGGGTTGATTCCGTCGTGGGCACGCGATCCGGCAATCGGTTCGCGCCTCATCAATGCGCGTCTGGAGACCGCAACGGAGAAGCCGGCATTTCGAAATGCCCTCAGGCGACGCAGGTGCCTCATCCCCGCCAGTGGCTTTTACGAGTGGAAGCCCGACCCCGACAGGAAATCCAAGACGCCAATGTACATCCGATCGAGAGACGGCCGGCCGTTCGCGTTCGCCGGCTTGTGGGATGTATGGCGGACTCCGGAGGGGCAAGAGCGGCCCACGTGTGCGATTCTCACCGGTCGCCCCAATGATCTGGTGGCGCAGATTCACGGCCGCATGCCGGTCATCCTGCTCCCGGAACTGTATCGAGACTGGCTTGCGCCGCGGGAGGTTGATGCCTCGCGGCTGATCGAGCGGATTCAACCTTACCCGGCCGAGCTGCTGGAGGCATATCCTGTGTCGCGGCTGGTCAATTCGCCGGGAAATGACGGAGAATCACTGATTGCCCCCGCGGGCGGCGCGATGGAGGAGGGACGTCCGGGAGGGAGGGTCGTGGGGGGACAGCGCGCCAGGGATTCAAATCAACCCGGGTTGTTTTGATCGCAGCGGCAACGGGCGCTAAGGTGAATCGATGCCGGTTATCGTCTGGTTCCGTCGCGACTTGCGTTTGCACGACAACACTGCCCTTTCTCACGCCGCTCGGGAATCTCCTGATGGCGTGGTGATTCCGGTTTTCGTCTTCGATGATGCGATTCTGAAGCATCCCGACACTGGGGGAGCGATTGTGGCGTTCATGCTGGGGTGCCTGCGCGATCTGAGCGACTCGTTGTCGCGGCTGGGCGTGCGGATGGTGTTCCTGCACGGTTCTCCGCCGGAACAGTTGCGGGCGTTGTCGCAACAGGTTGGTGCCACGGGCTTGTATTTCAACAAGGACTATCATCCTGCGGCCATCGAGCGTGATGATCGGGTGCGGCGGGAACTGCCATCCGTGGGGGTGGAAGTAAAGGCTTATAAAGATCAGGTAATTTTCGAAGAGCGCGAAATTCTTGCCGCCAGCACCGGGGAAGCCTACACGGTTTACACTCCGTACAGCCGGGCATGGAGAAGTGAGTTTGCCCGACGGTTTGATGCCGACGTCGGGCCGCCCGTCCGGGACATCCCGAGCTTAAAACCCTGGAATCAACCCTTGCGCCGATCGGGCGGATTGAATCCGATCGATCTCCCCGATTGCGCGCAACTGGGGTTCTCCGATATCCCCCGGATCGTGATTGAACCGGGCGAGACGGCGGCGCGCAAGCGCCTGCGGGAATGGTGCGCCGGCCCCATTGCGTCATACCGGCAGAACCGGAACTTTCCGGCACTGGAGGACGGCACCAGTCGGCTTTCTCCTCATTTGCGGCACGGGACGCTGTCTCCACGGCAGTGCCTGCGGGCGGCGCTGTACGTGGCGTCGCGGAACCGCAAGGCTCGTGAGGGAGTTGAAACGTGGATCGGCGAGCTGATCTGGCGCGAGTTCTATCAGCAGATTCTGTTCAATTTTCCACATGTGGTGGATCAGCCTTTCAAGCGGAAAATGGCAGACCTGCCGTGGCAAAAGAACGACGAGTGGTTTGAACGATGGTGTCGGGGAGTGACCGGATTTCCGATTGTCGATGCTGCCATGCGTCAGTTGAATCAGACGGGGTGGATGCACAACCGGCTTCGCATGGTGGTTGCCATGTTCCTCACCAAAGACCTGCGCATCGACTATCGCAGGGGAGAACGCTATTTCATGCAGAAACTTATCGACGGAGAAACCGCGCAGAACAACGGCGGCTGGCAATGGTCAAGCTCCACCGGCACGGACGCCCAGCCCTGGTTCCGGATTTTCAACCCGGCCAGCCAGAGCCGGAAATTCGATCCGCAGGGCATTTTCATCCGCAGGTTTCTGCCTGAACTGTCGAGGCTTCCGGACGAATTCATTCACGAGCCTTCGCAGATGAGCCCCCTGCAGCAGGCGCAGTTCGGCTGTAAGATCGGCAAGGACTATCCCGCGCCGATGGTGGAGCATTCCGCGGCGCGGGCTGCAGCGCTGGCCATGTTCAAGTCGGC
>JAVQWE010000287.1:0-4343 GCA_033579175.1 Phycisphaerales bacterium
TATGCGGGGGAAGGAAGGTCTAGATTCCAGCTCGATGGACAGTCGCCAGATCCGTCCCAATCAGGCCGAACGCCTCTGCCAGGCGCTCCGTCCTCCGCTTGCCTACCTGGGGCGGCTGCGAAGACGCATGGAGCTGCTGGGGTTCCCGCCCGACGATCCGCTGTATCGCACGGCGGCGCGGGCGTTTGAAGCCGTGCAGGACCTTTACGTGCAGTCGCATTACCTGACATGCCCGCACGGGGTCGGCAGGCGGCCAACAGCGGCCGGTGGATTTGGCAATCACGGTCCGGACGGTCTATGCTCGATGCCATGAGCCCAAAGCAGCGGGTGGGTGAGGCTTGCCTCGGGCACCTCCGAAGCGGCATGGTTGTCGGGTTGGGAACCGGTTCGACCGCCGAATTCTTCCTTCAGGCATTGGCTTCGGCGATCCGATCGGGGCAACTGGCGGACATCCGGGGTGTTCCGACCTCGCGGCGAAGTGAGCAACGAGCGATCCACCTGGGCATCCCTCTGACGACGCTGGCAGAAGTGAACGTGATCGATCTCACCATCGACGGCGCCGATGAGATTGCCCCTGGCCTTGCCCTGATCAAAGGCCAGGGAGGAGCACTGCTGCGGGAAAAGATCGTGGCGCAGAACTCCCGGAGAATGATCTGTATCGCCGATGCGAGCAAGGAATCGCCAGTGTTGGGGATGAATTCTCCGCTGCCGGTGGAAGTGACCCAATTCGGCCACGAGGCCACGGCACGGTTCCTGCGATCGCTGGGATGCGAGCCCCTGTTGCGTCGAACGACCGATGGCAGCGTTTTCGTCACGGACAACGGCAATTTCATTTATGATTGCCGTTTTGGGGGCATTGCCGATCCGGAGGCGTTGCAGGCGAAACTGCAGAACCGGGCCGGCATCGTAGAAACGGGCTTGTTTCTGGGCATTGCCAGCCTGGCGTTGATCGCGGACGAATCGGGAGTGCGCGAGCGGACATCCTGAGGAACCGGCGATTTCACCCCCTTCCGGGTGCCGGTTTTGGCCTGCCCCGGGGCGGTCGGCAGCGTAGAGATCGAATCGGAAGAGCCCTGAAGCGGACGATGGCTGGTCGGGCGGAGAGGTCTCGGCGTTCAAGGCCGGCTTTGAAAGCAAGACACCTGCCGCAGACAGGAAGGGGCGAAGGTCGTTGCGGCAGCGCGGCGTAGAATCAGATTCCGGGCGGTGCTCATGCCGGGCGATGAATCCGATCCGAAATTCCTTTCGACGCTGAGCCACGATCTGCGCGGCGGTCTGCACAGCGTGCAACTGGCGTTGGACCTGCTGCGTCGGAACGTGCTGGACGGCCGCCCGATGGAGCAGTTGCTGGCAGATGTGGAGCTGGCTCGCTGGTCGCTGCTGGATGCGGGCGCGCGGGCCGAACGCATCATCTGCGCTGAACGCATCCGTCGGGGGGTAATGCCGGTCCGCGTTGGCGAGGGTGATCTGGTTCCAACCCTCCAGCACGTGGTACGGGTTGCTGCCGGGGAAGCGGCAGCCGGACGGGTGCGATTGGACCTGCCACCTCGGGTGATGGTTCGCACTGATCTGCGACTGGCGGGGGAGATCGCGGCGGGGTTGCTCGATCACGCCCTGCGCACGATGCGCGGCGCATCGGTCTGGGTGGTGCTGGACGCCGGCGGGCTGCTGGAGGTTTCAAGCGACCGTTCGTGGATTGACGGTTCGGCCGCAGCGATGCTGAGTGTGGCAACCGTCGATCCACCGTTCGCGGAGCCGTCACTGGGCCTGTACGTGGCGGCCGGCGCCGCGCGGTTGCTGGGAAGCGCCGTAAGGGTGATCTCGGATCGGGCGGTGTCCGTGAGCCTCACGGCCGCGCCGGCAGCCCACCGCGACGCCTGACGGCTGCCGGCAGCGCACCGGCCGCCGAAAAGAGGCGCAGCCAACCCCTGACGCCATTGCGGACGGGAACGATCGATCAATCGCGCATTTCCGGGAAGGTTGCGACCTCCGGCAACGGCCCGACCAGCGGGGCGGCATATTCCCGGAAAGCCGGCCTGATGTTGTTGCCATTTTCAATGTAGGCGGCGTCAAGTTGTCTGGTCTCCCGCGCCACTGCATCCAGCGGCGCGAGGAATGTTTCGATCGTGTAAGGGTCGTTCTGAATCCGCCGCATCGCGATGCTGCCGTTTGCGTCGGAGGTTCGGGAAAGCTGCACGGCCACGCGCCCGACGAGGCGGGCCTCCCGGGCATCCACTTCGCTGGCGAATCCCGGGAAAGAGCGTTGCGGATAGCCGTACGTATCCGCGCGGGCCCGGATCTTCTTGCCACCGGCCGACGAAAGCCCCTTGCGAATCTCATGGGCCAGGAAGTCGCCCAGAGCCCCGGTGCCTGAGAGCTGGATGTTTCCGTGCATGTCCCGGTCCAGTTGATCGGACAGCTTTTCGTTCCAGAGCCTGCCATCCGGGGCGCGCACCCCTTCGCTGACTGCAATCAGGCAACGCCCCTTGCGTCGATAGACGTCTTCGACATCTGCCAGCAGCTTCGACAGATCCAGCGGAACCTCCGGCACATAGATCAGATGCGGACCGTCTTGCTCGTGCTGACGCGCCAGCACCGCCGCGGCCGTCAGAAAACCGGCGTTTCGGCCCATGATCACGTTCACTTTGACGCCGGGAAGCGATTTGTTGTCCAGGTTGTCTCCGATCAGCGCCGCCGCGACATATCTGGCGGCCGAGCCATAGCCGGGGCAGTGGTCATGAACCCGCAGGTCGTTATCGATGGTCTTGGGAATGTGAAAGACCTGAAGTTCATACCCCTCCTGACGGGCCAGGTCATGGACGATTCTGGCGGTGTCGGCCGAGTCATTGCCACCGATGTAGAAAAAGTAGTGAATGTCGTGTTTTTTGAAGCAGTCGAAGATTCGCCGGCAGTATTCGGCGTCGGGCTTGTCGCGCGTGCTGCCCAGGGCCGCGGCGGGAGAGGCGGCGATTTTCTCCAGCAGGTCGCGTGGCTGAGATCGCAGGGAAATAAACTGTTCGTTGACGATTCCGCGAACGCCGTGACGCGCGCCGAAGAGCTGCTCAATATGCGAAGACTTCACCACTTCTTCGATCACACCCACAAGCGACTGATTGATCACCGCTGTTGGCCCACCGGACTGACCGACCACCGCGTTCTTCTTACCTGCCATACGTCTAGCTCTCCAGAAAACACGTCAGGCGGGATGATAGGGGGTTCTGGCGGGCTGTCCAAGCCCGCGCGGCGCGGCTGCTGGACGCTCCCGGCTTACATCCGACGGCAACTCCGGCAGGTTCAAGGCGAGAACTGCTGACGTTCAGCGGTGTACAGATGCACAACCCGCATCAACCGCAAACCCGCTCGATTCCACGGTTCGCACGGCCGGGGCCGGCCGCCGAAATGCCGCGAGCGCCGCCAGTCGGAGGGTGTCAGGGCTTCGGATGCTGCGGAGCAGGCCCGGGGGGTTCGGCAGACAGGAGTGCGCGGGCTATCAATTCGGCAGGGTGAAGCGAGGATCGCGTGCGTCGCGCTTCGAGACCATTCCGACGTGTCCATCAAGGAAGCTGACAACGCCCATGGCCTTGGGGTTCACCATCTGCCCGCTGGTGGGGCGCTGCTTCCGGACACGCGCGCTGGGATCGTGAACCGTGCTGAGAAAGTCCGTGTCGGCGGGACTCATCATCCAGGTGCCGTCATCGATGCAGGTGTCCTCTTCATCGATCATGAGAATTTTCTGGCTGGGCATGCGAACGCGGCTCACCTTGGGTGGTGTCCGGCCCGGAGAATACCCGAAATGAACGTTCATGGAGTAGGAGTACAGGTACGGGCCGGTCGTGCTGTTCTTGTTGGGGTGCGCAAGGAGATTATCACTGGGGCAACGGAATATCCTCTCCGTGATCTGCTTGTGCAGATAGCGCGCGATGGCCGAGTTGCGGAGCTGGCGCGTCGGCCGTTGCCAGTGAATCCAGTCATGCTCGACGCCGGCGGCGGACCAAAGGGCTGTGGCGGGCATCCGATCCTGGTTGTGCTGGGCGTACATGATCATCGCCAGTGTGATCTGCCGGAGATTGCTCTGGCAGACGACGCGTTGCGATTGTTCTCTTGCAGCGGAATAGGCCGGCAACAGCAGTGCGATGATGATTGAGGCGACGGCCAGCACCACGAGCAGTTCAGTGATGCTGAACGCAAGGCCGGGGGGCCGGAAGGCAGAGGCTTTGGTGCGCGTGGTCATGGGTCTTCCGTCGGCGATGGGAAGCCAAGGTCACCAGTGCGCGGTATGGTGGAAGGATCATCGGCTGGGCAGGCAGAATTCCTTGAGCCGGTTCCGATGGGAACCCGCATGC
>JAVQWE010000288.1:0-4343 GCA_033579175.1 Phycisphaerales bacterium
GAGGCATCTCCCGGTGCGCCAAAACCAGTTTGCGACGTTCCTTGAGGCAGACGGCCGCGGCGCGATTGATGAGATTCTCTCCCAGGCCATGGGCAATGGCACAAAGGGTGTTGCTGCTGCACGGCACGATCACCATGCCATCGTGGAGAAAGCTGCCGCTGGCAAGCTTGGCGCCGACGTCTTTGTAGTTGTAGAGCGTGATCCGGTGATCGTTCCGACCGGCCAGCGCGGCAAGGTCGGGAGTTTCCATGCCCAGCTCATCGTGCAGCAACCGTCGGCCAAGGGGGGAGATGATCAGGTGCACATGGACGTCGGCAGCGACAAGCCCTTGGATGAACCGCTGCGCGATCAGTGCTCCGGAGGCGCCCGTGATGGCAGTGACGATTTGCATTTACCGGGATTATACGTCGAGCGGTTGCCCGCGGTGGGGCAGGGGCCTCGGGGGCACACGGGTTGCCGGTTTTCTTAACCAGATGTTAACAGTTTGTTAGGTTGATTCAATTTTGGAATGCGTTGCAAGTTGTTTTTCCATAATGCTTTATGGCAGATTTGTGCAAATGTTCCGCGCGGAACATTGATCGAGTCGGGGGGGTGTTGTTGCGCGCGGAACAGGGTTCCAAGCTCGCCGACGATGCTTCGGAGGCAAGCTCGAGTCCAAAGAGGCGCAGTGTTCCGCGCGGAACACTGCGTGACGGCCATGGTTCCGCGGGGAACATTGTTGCTCGAACGCCTGCATCGCACCGCCCCGCGCCGGTGAACTGAGTAACCGCGCAGCCACTACCTGCCCGCCTTAAGGTCAGCTTAAGCGCGGCCTTTTTGAGACTCGCCTGATGACCTGCGCGTAAGTATTTATCCAACAATGACTTATGGCGAAGCGTGCCATCGAGTGCACCCTGATCTTCCAGTCGTCGAAACGCCGGATTGAAGCTTGAGCGAAGGAGGCTTCCGCGCCTCCTGCTAGACCCGCAGGTCGACAGGGTTCATGGAGCAACCGCGCGATAACACACACAGACCCCGAACGTCATGGGGTGCATCGTGATGTTAACGAAGTCGGCTTCCCGGAGCATGTTCGTCATGACTTGTCGATTCCAGAAAGTCCCGATACTGCGCGGGAGGTAGCGATAGGCCCCAGTGCGGTCACGGCTGATCCACGTGGCGGTGACGGGCATGATCTTGTGCGTGTACAGTCGGTTGAGGCTGCGCAGCAAACGGTTCTCGGGTTCCGAAAACTCCAGCACGACCAACCGCCCGCCGGGGCGCAGAATCCGCCGAAACTCGCGCAAGGCTCGAGCGGGTTCCTGGACATTGCGGATGCCAAAGGCGATCGAGACCACATCCGCACAGGCGTCGGGCAGTGGCAGGGTGGTTGCGTCACCATTGACCAGGAGAATGGGAACCCTTGGCTCGACCGACATCGCCTTCTGCCGGGCGCGCGGAAGCATTTCCCAGGTGAAGTCCACCCCGATGACCTGCCCCGGCGCAGGAGTTGAGCCGTCGCCCGCAGCCATCAGCCCCTGAAGCATCGCCAGGGTCAGATCCCCGGTGCCGCAGGCAACATCCACCACGACATCCGTCGGCTTCAGAGAGGCCAGCTTCACGGCGCGTCGCCGCCAGGACTGATCCCTCCCGAAGCTGTGAATGCGGTTGTTCAGGTCATAGAACGGGGCGATGGCCGCGAACATCCGACGCACGCGCCGGCTTTTGTCGTGGACGGTGTGCGGATCAGACAGGAGATTCCGGTCCCACGCGGGTGTTTCTGCCATCGCGTTGGATGATACACCACGTGCGATGAATCGGCGCTGGAACCCGGAGCGGGAAAGCCGAGTGGTTCAGCCGATGCCCGCCAGCGCCAGGGCTTCTCCGAATTGCCGAAGCAGCTCTCCGCGCAGCGCCCGACGGGAGGGGTCGGAGAGCCTGGGATCGGTCTGCAGGATGGCGCGGGCATCGTCGCGGCAGATTTCCAGAAGCTCCAGTTCGCGGCTGAGGTCGGCCAGCCTGGTTTCCGGCAGGCCATGCTGGCGGGTGCCGAAGAACGTGCCCGGCCCCCGTTGCTGCAGATCCAGTTCAGCAATCTTGAACCCGTCGCTGGTCTGACACATCGACTGCAGGCGCCGCAATGCCGCTTCTTCCTGCGTGTCGGAAATGAGGATGCAGAAGCCGGGAAGCTCACAACGACCCACACGACCGCGCAGCTGGTGCAATTGCGCCAGCCCGAAGCGCTCCGCCGATTCGATGACCATGATCGTAGCGTTGGGCACATCCACCCCGACCTCGATCACCGTCGTGGCAACCAGCACATCGGCCTCGTGCCGTCGAAAGGCGTTCATCGTGTTCTGCCGGACATCCGGCGGCAATTGCCCGTGCAGCATCAGCATTCGCAGCCCGGACAACGGGCCTCGCTGGAGCCGCTCGAATTCTGATTTCACGGATCGGATCTGGCTTTCCTCGGAATCCTCGATCTGCGGCAGAACGACGTAAGCCTGCCGACCGGCTTCAACCTGCTGACGCAGAAACTGCCACGCCGGCTGCGACTGGTCAGAGCGGAAAAGCGTTGTTTGGATAGGCGATCGTCCCGGAGGAAGCTCGTCGAGGATGCTCAGATCGAAGTCGGCAAAGTAGGACAACGCCAGCGTGCGGGGAATGGGGGTGGCTGTCATTACCAGGTAGTGAGGCGACTGTCCTTTGGTTCGGAGGGTTGCACGCTGCCGCACTCCGAGCTTGTGCTGTTCGTCGATGACGACCAGTCCGAGATTTGCGAACTCGATGTCTTCCTGGAGCAGTGCCTGCGTGCCGATGGCGATGTGAATCCGACCCTCGGCCAGATCGCGCGCCAACGGCTGTCGAAGGGCACGACGGGTTCTGTGAGTCACCAGTCCCAGAGCAACCCGGCTGCCGCGCAGCAGGCTGCTCAGCACCAGATAGTGCTGTTCGGCCAGCACCTCGGTCGGGGCCAGCAGCGCCGCCTGCATGCGGTTGGCCACCGCCAGCAGCATGGCATACACGGCCACGGAAGTCTTGCCGCTGCCGACATCCCCCTGGAGCAGTCGGTTCATGGGGCGACCCGATTGCACGTCCCGGAGGATGTCATGGATGGCTCGAGTCTGGGCGCGCGTCAGCTCGAAAGGGAAGCGGCTGCGGATGCGCCGGTCGATCTCGCGATCGACCTGCAGCTTCGGGGCCGTCATGGCACCGTCGCGCAGGCGCCTGCCGATCGCCAGACCCAGCTGCATCAGCATCAGCTCGTCATAAATCAGCCGCCGACGCGCTTCGGCCACATCACGACGGGATTGCGGCTGGTGAATCAAGCGGTAGGCTTGGGCGCGGGGGATCAGCGCGCGCTTCTGGAGCAGTGCCGTGTCCCAGAACTCCTCCAGAAGAGCTTCTGTCAGGGAAAGCGCGTCCGCAATGATGCGCTCGATCTCAGCGCTCTTCAGCTCAATCGACGCCGGGTAGATCGACCGCAGACGCGATCCGGCCAGCGGAGCTTCGGTGGGTTCGATCCGGTGAACGCGCGGGTTCACCATTCGGGGCTGGTTTCGAAAGGACCTCACCAGACCCTGCACCCGGATCAGATCGCCCGGGTGAATCTGCCGGCGCCAGTAATGACCATGGAACCAGATCAGCGCGAGCCTGCGCTGATGAGAATCTTCGATCGTGGCCTCAAAGCGTGGCTTGCCCCGGCCGACGACATAATCGCAGGCGACAACCTCACCACGAACGGTGTGAATCTGCCCTTCCACCAGATCGGCCACCGATCCCTCGGGCGCTTCCATCTGATAGGTCCGCGGAAAATGCTCGATCAGCCTGCGGACCGAGGAGATTCCCAGACGCTGCAGCAAAGCAGCTCGACGCGGCGTTACCCGGGGCAACGCTGTAACGGGTGAGTCGAGCGTGAGGACGGCGCTCATTTGGAGGATTGTACGTTTCTCCTGAGACAGCTCCGGCACGGCTGTTATCGCTCGGATACCGGCGCGGCGCTGCGGCCGGTCTGGCTGGCGGTTGCTGCCGAGGCGGCTACCGGGCGACGACGAAGTCGATCGACTCAACTGGTGGCACCAGTCCGGCGCGTGCACCCTCCTTCAGCAGCCGTTCAATCGCGGCACGTCCGCGCGGACCATAGTCCAGTGTCCAGTCATTGACGTACATGCCGACAAAGCGATCCGCCAGAGCCCGATCAAGGTTCCTGCCGAACTGAAGCGCGTATTCGACTGCCGGCTGGCGGTTTTCGAGGCTGTAGCGAATCGACTGCTTGATGATGTCGGCAATCCGCTGGCAGGCTTCGGGGCCCAGATCGCGTCGGATGCAGTTTCCTCCCAGAGGCAGGGGAAGATCGGTCTTTTCAA
>JAVQWE010000289.1:0-4331 GCA_033579175.1 Phycisphaerales bacterium
CTCAATTCGTGGATGAGCAAGATCGCAATTTTCCAGCATGTCTGCCGCCACGTACTGAGACTGAACGATCCTGACATCCGCCGTCTTTTCGCCCGTGCCGACGCCGCTCACGTCCGCTGGCAGACCGAAGGCGAAAGCGCTTACTGGGCATGCAGCGATCAGATGGTTCAGGGTGTTGCCAAAGGCAGCCGATATTATCCGCGGATCATTTCTACGACGCTGTGGCTCCGCAATCGAGGCGGATGATTGGCGCGGATGAGGCCATGGCGGATCGAGGGAGCGTCGGAGTCGGTTGAATCACGCGAGGTGCCGTGCGAAGGGCGCGCCGCAGAGCCTCGCGGTTGCGAGGGTGTTACTGCTCCCTTCTTCCAGTTACGGTGCGGAAGGGCGAAGTTGCTCCAGCGAGCGGCTGACAGCAAAGAAGGCTTGTTTGGGCTGGAATTGTCGGTCGAACAACAATGGGTGATTCGTCCGTCCACGAACCGGCCAGTAATTCAGCCAGGATGTGCCGTCATCCACACCCCACAAGGTGATTCGCGACAGCTTGCCCTCGTTGGCGTAGCGGATCATCAAACCGAAGACTTCGCCGTAGCGGCGGGCGAGTTCAGCATCCACCTCGGACGGGAGTCCGTCGGGGTAGGGATCAAGCCCGACCTCGGTCGCAGCAACATCGGCACCGGCCCGTCGGCGTGGCAGGGGGTCAATGTCCAGTTCGGTAACCATCAGGCGCAGCCCTGTCGCCGACAGCTCCGCAAATCCCCTTTCCAGTTCGGTCAGATCCGGATGCCGCAGCAACCAGTGACCCTGAATGCCAAGCGCATCCACGCGAACACCCGCTTCCCGCAGTTCGCCAACGAGCCGTAAGGCCTTGGCGCGCTTGTAGTCCGCTTCGATGTTATAATCGTTGTAGTACAACTCGACCTCAGGATCGGCTTCCCGAGCGATCCGGAAGGCTTGAATCACATAATCATCACCGATGGCGCGACGCGCAGGAGTGTCACGAAGATACTCTTCCGGTGCGTCACTGAGGGCTTCGTTGACCACGTCCCAGCCGATGACTCGACCCTTGAAATGCCGCAGCACGGTGGTGATATGTTCGCGCAGATTTGTCAGCGCCTCTTCACGAGGAAGCGGACGGCCGGCTTCATCCTCAAACAGCCACCGGGGGCTTTGCGAATGCCACAACAACGTATGCCCGACGACGGTCATGTTGTGTTGATGCGCGAAATCCACCATGCGGTCGGCACGGTCAAAGGTGAACTTCCCCTTTTCCCGCTGCAATGCGTCGGGCTTCATTTCGTTGCCGGCGGTGATGCAGTTGAAGTGGGTGGCCACGGTTCGGGCATAGGCGGGGTTGTCCAGATGGCGTGCTTCAACGGCGGCACCGAGCAGCAGTCTCCCCTGGACCAGATCGCGCAGCCGAATCTCCGTCGCGGACTGAGACGGGCGCGCAAGTGTGGTTGCCGCCGCCGAGAAGAAAGCTGCGAGCAGGATTGTCAGGGGAAATCCGGGGTATTTGCCTTTCACGTTATCCTCCACAGAAGGCTCTAATTCCGTCACTCGTATCGATAGAGAACCACACGCTGCAGCGACCAGCGTTCCGGGGGAAACTGAACATGCCGCCCCTGGTGGGTCTGATCTCCATTGAGCCAGCGAGCGGGATTCCACTGTCCGGCAGAGTCCAGTTCGTATTCCCGAACGGATTCCAGGCCTGCTGTCTGCCTGCCGCCGGCGTCGCTGAAAGTAATCGTGCAGCCGCTCCCGAGGATCAGAAATTCCAGTTCAGCGGTGTGAATGATCAGGGCCGCTCCCAAGGGCACGCCGGGTGGGGTTTCCCAACGACCGGGTCCGAGGGTGGGCAATTCCGCCGGCGGAATCTCAGGACCGGTCGACGAGGCGACAAACCGGGCGGTGAGGCGAACGCCCCCCAGTTCAGCGGCGACCGGGTTGGGATCAACGTTCCAATCGAAATCGATCCGTGGGGTGACAGCGGCAATGCGCCCGTGGCGCTGCGCGTCGAGGATCGGTTCGCGCAGCGCCCAGAGGGCCTGAAAGGTTGCTCCGATCTGCTGTCGCCGGTCGAAAGCCAGATCCTCAACGGCAAACGGGGCTGCACCGATCGCCGCATATTGCCCGATCGCCAGAACTGCGTTCGCGGGTGCGCGGGTGGATGCAGCCATTTCGGGAACGAACAGGGGATTGTTGGGACGACGATAGGCCCGACACCAGTCTTCGAAACATGGGAAATAGATGTCGGGGCACAGCAGGTTCACGGCGGGCGCCGCCAATTTCCATAGCTCCATAAGGTGGGGAAGCGGCCCTCCAGCCGGGTAGTCTCCCGGTGAATAGCCGGGACGAATCAGGGCCGCGTTGGTGAAGAACGGCACCGGACACACGTCCCGCGCCGCCGACGCCACGCGCTGCACATATCGGGCAAACTGCCATGCTGTAAAGACTTCCTGGCCCTGCCGGGAGACGCCGAAAAGGTCTTTCCAGCAGCCTTCAGCAACGGCCCCAGCCTGTTGCCAGAGATTCTGCAGTTCCGGGCCGAGCCTTTCCTGCCGGAGGGCCTGCGCGATCTCTGGAGGCGCCGCCGACTCGTACGCTGCCAGAGACTGCCTGCAGCAGTCGAGTGGCTCGGGCATCAGGCCGATCTCATTCTCGATCTGAACCATGATGACAGTTTCCCACTTCGGATCCAGCTGCTGAGTGAAGCGGAGCAAGGCCGAGAGGGCAGCAGCGTCAGCATCGGCCGCTGCCGAGCAGGCAGGGGAGATCACCTCAAGGGCAGCACCCGAGCGCGTCCGGGCCCGGAAAAACACCGACTGGTCACGCTTGACCCAGCCCGGAGCGTAGCACGACATTCCGTTTTTCCAGGTGCCGAACCACAGATAGATCAGTCGCAAGTTCCGATCCCGCGCCAACTGGATCGCCCGCTGCACCAGACTGAAGTCAAAGCGGCCGGGATCGGGCTCAATCCGGTCCCAATAGACCGGTAACAGGACGGTGTTGATCGCCATCGACCGGCACCTGTCCATCGCCTGCGACAGATAGCGCGCATCAGAGGCCGTGGAATTTCCGATTTCGCCGCCGAGAATCAGGAATGGAGAGTCGGCGACGTGCAGTTGCGCGCAGCATTCATGCTGGTGCAATCGCGGGGTCATTGGGGCTGCTGCTCCAGTTGCAGAATGGTTCGAAGAGTGCCACACATGCCCAACGCGCTTTCTGAACCGGATCGATTTCCCAGAATCGAGCCCTCTGGTCTTAAGGGGGAGGCTAATTCACGCAAGCGCCTCCGCGTACTTTCCGCCCATGCCGAAGGACCCTCTGTCACAAGACGGGAGAGTTCCTCAACCTGTGCGAGCATCGTCTTCCGGTGAACTTCAAAGAAACGGGAAAGCTCCCCGAAGTAGGCTTGCCGGTCAGTTTGCGCAAGTTCCTGGAGTCGCATGTATGCCTGCACGGCCAGGTCACGCCGTTGGAGCGCGCCTTCCAGTCCTAGGCGATTCGGCAGTTGCTTCAATTGATCGTATCGAGTCGCATCGGCATCCACATCCGGTCCGAAATAAATCCGAGCATCTCCACGTTCGGCCAGTCCTGCATTCCCCATCAGACCCAGCACGACAAGTCCGGACTCAGACACGAGCCGATGCAGCACCAGCGGAGGAAACTGCAGATAGTCACCTTCACGCAGCGGGACAACTCGTGGACCCCGCTGCAGATCATGAAACTCGACCCGCCCGGTGCCCCGAAGCACGTAGTAGGCCTCGTCGGTCACCGCGTGGACGTGAGGACATCCACTGAAGGTGCCATCCGGGCCGGGCCGCTGAGAGTAAACGGTTACCTCAGTTAACCCGATGCCTCCAATCAACCCCAGCGGGCGAGCTGGTTCAGAAGCGCTCATCGATCAAGCTCCCCCCGGGTTACGACCCGTTCCAGCGCGATGGAACGACACATCATTTCACAGGCCGCCATCGTTTCCAGATTGTGGCGAACACTGATTCCCGGCTCGGCGCCGGTTGTGATGTAAGCATGAAAATCCCGGAGCAGATCTGCTTCGCCACGGGCCGGAACCAGTTCGACAGGCTCCAGAGGACTTTCTCCCAGTTGCTCTTGCGGGCGCAGATTGAAGGTCAGTTGCCGTCCGTCATACCGCAGCGCCCCCCGCGGGCCATGGATTTGAATGTCGATGGTGTTGCGCGCCGCGTCGTGAGTGTGCAGGTAGTGCCCACGAGCGCCGCAGGCAAACACCAGATGTCCGGTGGTGTTGTTCGGATGCTCATAGGCACTCCATTGCGGCCGCCAGGCGCTGGCGTGAATTGATTCGATGG
>JAVQWE010000290.1:0-4319 GCA_033579175.1 Phycisphaerales bacterium
GAGAATCAGCTTCCCATCGCGACGCTGCTGCTGAACCGGCTGGGGACAAATCGCTCTCTGGAGCTGGTCTACACCGGGGTCGTTCCCGGGGCGCGCCGACGCGGGGTCGGTAGTTTCCTCATCCGATGGGCCTTGGGAATCGCTGCGATGGAGAACCGAGGGCATTTGTCTCTCGCCGTTGACAGCCGTAACTTCCCGGCATTGCGACTGTACCTGCGCCATGGGCTTCTTCGCATCGGCGCCAGGACGGCCCTGATCTGCGATCTGCGGCCGATGCAGGCCGTATACCCCGGGCAGCTCGGAAATTTTTTGTCCTCCACGGCTTCTCCACACGCCCGATAATTTCGTGCATGGCTTGTTGAAAACGGAGAATTTTCTTCGTTCTCCCCCGCTTGTGCCGCTTGCCCGATCGTTGTGGATGGAAAATCCCATAAAGAAAGCCTTGTCAGTACAGCTAACGGCCACTATCTTTCCGCCTGTTCAGGGATGAATGGAGCCGGGTAAGCATTTGATGAAGCGTGTCTCCAGCCCCTTCAAACGGGCAGGCACCGGATCTCCCCTTGGGCTTTCGTACTCCGGCTCGCCACTTCGCACGGAAGCGACATTCAAGGACGAATCGAAGGCGTTCAAGCCGCAGGTTTGCGCGCCGGAGGCATGAGGCCTCAACCCGCCCGGGGAAATGTCGGGCCAGACGGCTCCGGCCGATTGGCCCGAAGCGGGTGATGCGCGAACGTTGGCGTGTCTGGAGCGAGACTGGAGGACGCCAAGACACGGCCCGTCGCGCCAGGCCGGTCGTCGTCTTATTCAGGGAAGACGGCGCTCGCCCGGTCTGAAACGTTCGGTGGCGGTTTGGAAGGAGATCCCTCGTGAGCTGTATCAGCGCACATGATCCCCAGCTCGCGCGCCTGGCAGAGGCCATCGCTCAGCGGGTTGGACCCCAACGATTCAATGTCTGGTTCAACAATTCCACCAAGCTCGATCTCAAGCAGGACGGTCTGGAGATATCCGTACCCAATGATTTCATCAGCGAATGGATTGGCACACACTACACCCGGCCCATTCAGGAGGCCGCCAACGAGGTCCTGGGGGCGCCGCTGGCGGTGAGATTCTGCGTCGTCCCGCAGCTTTTTGTCGTCGATGGAGCGGGCCAGGAGCACAAATCCAACGGTGCCTCCCCCGCCGGGGACGCGGCCCGCAACGGCAACGGCAGGAACGTGGCGGCGCGCCGGCAGGTGCGCATGATCCAGCCGGCCGTCCGACCCGCTCAGAGGGCATTGATTTCCGGACGATCGCCGGCCGACGCAGAGCGCGAGGCAACCGACCCCACTGCAGCCAGCACCGGCGGCCGAACCCGCCTGCGGCACGATCTGGAGACGTTCGTCGTCGGGCACGGCAATCAACTGGCCTTCAACGCCGCCGTCTACGTCGCAGAGTATCCGGGCGGGCAGTACAACCCCCTGTTTCTCCACGGGACCTGCGGTCTGGGCAAATCCCATCTCTTGCAGGGGCTGTGCAGGCGATTCCTTGAGCTTCACCCCACCAAGCGATGGATGTACCTGACCGGAGAAGAATTCACCAACGATTTCCTGACGGCTTTGCGACACTCCCGCGTGGATGCCTTCCGGCGGAAAATGCGCGATCTGGATCTGCTGGTGATCGACGACGTGCATTTCCTCTCCGGAAAACGAGCCACGCAGGAGGAATTTCTGCACACGTTCAATGCCATCGAGGCCATGGGAAAGCAGGTGGTGCTGGCCAGCGACGAGCACCCGAAGATGATCCACGAATTCGGCGAATCGCTGATCAACCGGTTTGTCAGCGGCATGGTGGTGAGGCTCGACCCGCCGAATTTCGCCACGCGATGCGAAATCCTACGGCAGATGAGTCAGCGGGCCGGAATCCGGCTGCACGAGGATGTGATCGCCTGGATCGCGCGGCGCGTTACCCAGAACGTCCGCGAGCTGGAGGGCGCCGTCAACAAGATCATCGCGCATGTGCGGCTCACGGGCCGCGTGGCCGACGTCTCGCTGGCGCAGGAAGTGCTGGGTGAGCTTGATCGCCAGATGATCGCGCCGGTCAGTCCCGACAACATCCTCGCGAGCGTCTGCTCCTACTTCGGTCTGGAGCATCGCGACCTGATGTCGGGACGGCGGCAGCGAACGATCTCACTGGCGCGCAGCGTGGCGATGTTTCTGATCCGCAAGACTGCCAAGTTGAGCTTCCCCGAGATCGGCGTTCGCATGGGCAAGCGCAATCACAGCACCGTCATCAGCGCCTGCCGGAGAATCGAGCGGGCGGTGATGCGCAACGAGATGCTTTCCTGGACTTCTACGATCGGCGAGCGATGCGAAGAGGCCCAGGAACTGATCCAGCGGCTGGAGGAACAGGCGCGAGCGATGAGCTGATGCCGCCTGCCCGTCCAGAGCAGGCGCCGGCCTGTGAATCGGATTTTCAGACAATGACCGTGCAGATCACCTGTCGGCGGCGAGGACGAGTATCAAAGTCCACCAGCACCACCTGCTGCCACTGGCCCGTGAGGACTTTGCCATCCGAAAAGGGCACACAAAGGCCGGTACCCAGCAGCGTGGAACGAAGGTGGCTGTGGCCGTTGTCGTCGTTCCACGTGGCTTCGTGCTGATACGGCATATCATCGGGAATCAGGCGTTGCAGAAGGTTGGCCAGATCGTGCTTCACCAGGCCCGGCTCATATTCCAGTGTCGCCAGCGAGGCGGTGGACCCGTTGACGAAAAGGTGCACAAGCCCATCGCCTTTCTCGCGGCGGATGTGCTCGGCAAGCTGCGGGGAAAGGTTAATCACCTCGCCGTTGCCTTCCGTGGAAACTTCAATCGTGAATCGTCGCATGGAACCTGCGATCAAAACATGATTCGCTGCCTGCGGCAAGTCACCGGCACGGCGCTCTTTGTCGCAGTCGCCCCCGGGAGCGGGCGATTGGCTGAGCGCGCGGCGTTTCGCAGCAGCCCTGGCCACCCCCGCCGGCCGGGAAGCGGTTCTGCAACGCCGCGATGGGGTCGGTCGATCCACCCTGAGATTTGCCGGGTTGGCACAACCTGCCGCCAGTCCCTTCGACAGCCTCCCGGATGCTCGCCCGCCATCGCTCGCCGGCGGTGGACGGCAGATCGACGAGCGCGCGACAACCGCTCACCCACCGATGCCGGCACGGCAGGCAGGCTCTCCTGCGGCATTTCCGCCCATGCGGGATGGGTGGGCATCGGCTGCCCTTCCCCGATGCACCAGTGGATTCCAACGGGCCGGCTCAACGCACAGAAGCCCTCTTTGCCGATTGCCGGAGCGGGAGGCAAATCCCGCTCGTCGCAGGGGATATGCAGGACAGGACAAAGTGCCGTAAGTGCTTGTTTGGCGGGAAGTTACGAATTACCACAACAACCGAATTTGACCGGGTCGCCGTGCACTGTTATAAGTGCCGGTTTCTCCGGGAATCCGATTGTTCTTGCCGGAATTGCTGAAAGCCGAAAGGGTTGTTGCACGCTTGGGGTCCATGCTCACTGTGGCTCCTCGGGCCGACTGATTTTTGGCTTGTGGCAACCGGCTGTTTCCCCGTGCGAGGCAGGCACGTGAGCGCACTGGCAGATGGAAAATCGCGCGTTCTGGCCGCCGTCGACATCGTGCAGTTGATCGGCCAGAGCGTGAAGCTCGTCCGTCGGGGCACAAAATTCGTGGGTCTGTGCCCGTTCCATCAGGAGAAGACGCCTTCTTTCACGGTCGATCCGTCGCGGCAGTTGTTTTACTGCTTCGGCTGCAAGGCCGGGGGGACGATCTTTGATTTCGTGATGAAGCGCGACCGGCTGGAGTTCCGGGACGCCCTGAACCTGCTGGCCCGGCAAGCGGGGATCGACCTCCCCGACACCAGTGCCGGACAAAAAGGGGTGGGCGAACGCCAGCAGTTGCTCGACGCGTGCGCCGCCGCCGTAAGGCTCTTCGACAAATGGTTGCAGCACCCGACGGCCGGCAAGCCGGCCCGGGATTATCTGTCGGAGCGCGGCTTCCGCCCTGAGACGCTCCAGAAATTCAGTGTGGGTTATGCCACAGAGGCTTGGGATGGGCTTCTGTCGGCGCTTTCGACCCGTTTTTCGCCCGAAACGCTTTTGCGGGCGGGTCTGGTGAAGCGGAAAGAGGACTCCAACCGGTATTACGACACGTTTCGCGATCGTGTGATGTTCCCGATTCGCGACGAAACCGGGCGGACGATCGGGTTCGGCGGTCGCGTGATGCCCGGGTCGGACGCACCGGCGAAGTACCTCAACAGCCCGGAGACCCCTCTGTTTTCCAAGGGTCGGGCG
>JAVQWE010000291.1:0-4301 GCA_033579175.1 Phycisphaerales bacterium
AAAATGGCCGCCGCCGAAGCCGAGAAAAAGGCCATCGATATTGAAATCTACATTCCACCCGGTCCGAAGCTGGGCAACAAGGTGATCGTGGCCGAGAACCTGAGCAAAGGCTTCGGCGACCGACTGCTGATGAGCGACGTGAACTTCATCATCCCCCCCAACGCCGTGGTGGGCATCATCGGACCCAACGGGGCCGGCAAGACAACGCTTTTTCGCATGATCCTCGGGCTGGAAAAACCGGACGGAGGGAGGTTGACGATCGGCGAATCCGTGAAATTCGCTTATGCCGAGCAGCACCGGGACGTGCTGGGGCAGGAACAATCCGTGTGGCAGGCGATCAGCGACGGGCAGGAGTTCATCCAGCTCGGCTCACTGCGGGTGAACAGCCGGGCGTACGTCAGCCGGTTCGGGTTCACCGGAACCGACCAGCAACGATCGGTGGGCACGCTTTCCGGTGGAGAGCGGAATCGCGTGCACCTGGCGCGAATGCTCAGGAGCGGGGCCAATGTGCTGCTGCTGGATGAGCCAACCAATGATCTGGATGTGAACACCATGCGAGCGCTGGAAGAGGCCATTGAAAACTTCGCCGGCTGCGCCCTGATCATCAGTCACGATCGTTACTTTCTGGATCGCATCGCCACGCACATTCTCGCTTTTGAGGGGCAGAGCGTCGTGCGCTTCTTTGAGGGCGATTACTCGGCTTACGAGGAAGATCGACGACGCCGCCTCGGCACCGCTGCCGACCGACCCCATCGGATCACCTACCGCAAGCTTACCCGTTGAATCGCCATCGGCATCGCCGGGGATTCGCCGGGCAGGCCGGGCGGTATGCGGCACCTTCCGGAGAACTTCTGGGCGTTCCGGAGCAGCTTCCTGCCTCCTGAAAACCCCTCACGCCGCCATTACCCCCAGCACGTCAAGTTTTTCGCGTATGGTCGAGGGCGTGAACGGACGGGTCAGGTAGTCGTCGATGCCCGCCTCCAGCGCCGCCGCCAGATCCTGCCCGCGGGGGTCTGTCAGAATGGCGATGACCCGCCGGCCCGCCAGACGCGCGTCGCAGCGCAGTTCCCGCACCAGCCCGAACCCCCCATCGGGGGGAACATTCCAGTCCACCAGAACCAGTCGCACCTCCGGATGGGCATACAGAATCGAACGCAAGGCCCCGGTGGTGGCCGCCTCGTGCACTCGCAGTCCGCAATCCAGCAGAACGTTGGACAGAATTGCCCGGGAGGCAGGCACGGGATCGGCCAACGCTGCGTGCATACGTCCGATATCGGCCGGCGGGGTGGCAATTCGCCAATGATCTTCGCCGCTGGCCTGTTGATTTCGGCAAAAACCAGGCGCCTGCGGACGGATTCCCCGCCCCTTCCTGCAGGACGAGGCGCACCCGGCCGACACCATCGTCAACCGTCCCGCGATGCTCCAGGTTGCGCTTCAGCCTCGACAACCGCTCGCCGAGTCGGCGGAGGGTGGTTGATCGCATTCGTTCTGGTGGCGAAGTGGTTGATGCTCCGGTGAACTGGCGACACCTTCCGGCAAAATCTGCTGAGGCTGCCGTATCCGCCCCACTCCTTCCGGGGTGGCAGTTGAGAGTCATGCCTTTCAGGCGTGGATTGCCCTGCCGTCCACCGCCAGTGCCGCTTCTTTGATCGCTTCCGGAAGCGTCGGATGCGCGTGAAAGCCCCGGGCGATGTCCTCGCTGGAGCCGTGAAACTCCATCACTGCAACGCATTCGTGGATCATGTCGCTGGCGTGGGCCGAAAGAATGTGCACCCCCAACACGCGGTCGGTCCGGGCGTCGGCCAAGATCTTCACGAAGCCCTCGGTTTCATCCATTCCTTTGGCGCGGCCGTTGGCGGTCATGGGGAACCTTCCCACCTTGTACGCCAGTCCCTGGCTCTTGCATTGTTCTTCGGTAAATCCGACGCTGGCCAGTTCCGGATGCGTGTAAACCACCGACGGGCAGCAGGCGTAGTTGACGTGTCCCGACCGGCCGGCCAGCAGCTCTACACACGCCACGCCTTCTTCCTCGGCTTTGTGAGCCAACATGATTCCCCCGATGACGTCTCCGATGGCATAGACCCCTTCGGCGGCGCGAAAGCGCTCATCGACCGGGATAAAACCTCTGGCATCAAGCCGGATTCCCACGGACTCCAGCCCGAGGTTGTCCGTAACCGGCCGACGGCCGACGGCGACCAGCACCTTATCTGCCGCTTCGACCCCCGTTTCCCTCCCGTCGCGCGAGGTCCAATGCACCTTCACCTTGCCTCCGGCGACCTCCGCCTTCTGAGCCGTCACCTGAAAGCGGAATTTCAGCCCCTGCTTTTCCAGCGATTTCTGCAACGCGTTGGCACACTCGCGATCAGAGCTCGGCAACACCCCATCGAGAAATTCCAGCACCAGCACTTCGCTTCCCAGTCGAGACCAGACGCTTCCCAGCTCCAGCCCGATGTATCCGGCTCCGACCACGATCAGTTTCGTCGGCACCTCCCGCAGGGAAATGCCCTCGGTGCTCGAGAGGATATGAGCCCCGTCGAACCGCAGCGCCGGAATTTCCGATGGCGCGCTGCCCGTGGCAATCAGGATATTCCGTGCCTGCACGACGCGCGGCGGCACGCCCCGGGCTGTCACCTCCACCCGGCCGGGGCCAAGGATCTTGCCGTGTCCGGGAAGGTGCTCCACCTTGTTTTTCCTGAAGAGGAATCCCACGCCGCCGGCCAGCTGCTTCACCACCTCATCCTTCCGCTTCATCAGGGCCGCAAGGTCGAGGGAAACGCCCTCCAATCGGATCCCATGCCGCGAGAGCTGGTGCCGGGCGGCGTAATATCGCTCTGAAGAATCCAGCAGGGCTTTGGAGGGGATGCACCCGACATTCAGGCACGTTCCCCCGAGCGACTCGCGCTCCACACAGGCGACTTTCATCCCCAGCTGCGCCGCGCGGATGGCGGCGACATACCCGCCCGGGCCGGCCCCGATCACCACCAGGTCGTATTGGCTCATGGCGGGGACGGATTCTAAGCATTGGCTGGCGTGATGCGAGTTGTCTGCGGCGATCTCAGGCGAGCAGTCGGCGGACGATGTTGACGGCCTGGAGCACCTGCGATCGACTCACGTCCAGGTGCGTCACCGCCCGCACCCCCGCCCCCACGGCGCTGAAACGAACCCCGTGCCGCTCGGCAAGATCACGGAATTCCCGGGAATCCATGCCGTCAACGTGGAAATACACGATGTTCGTCTGCGGCCGATCCACAAGCCGCACCCTCGGCACCTCTGCCAGCCCCTCGGCCAGCAGGCGCGCGTTCTCATGATCTTCTGCCAGTCGGGAAATGTTGTGCTCCAGGGCATACACACCCGCCGCTGCGATGATCCCCGCCTGCCGCATGCCCCCGCCGAATGCCTGTTTGTATCTTCGGGCACGTTCGATGAAGTGTCGGGTTCCGGCCAGAACCGCGCCCACCGGGCATCCCAGACCCTTGCTCAGGTCGATCCAGACCGAATCAACCACCGAAGCGAACACGTCCGCTGCAACCCCCGATGCCACCACCGCGTTGAACAGCCTCGCGCCGTCCATGTGCAGTTTCAATCCCTGCGCCCGGGCGACTTCTGCAACCGCGCGAAGCTCGTCGATCGGCCAAACGCTCCCCCCGCCGTAATTATGCGTGTTCTCCACGCATAACAGCGTGACCGGGGGGTGATAGATGCCATCTGCTGGGGGAATGGCCTTCTGCACTTGTGATGCGGTGAACAGCCCCCGTTGACCGTCGATCGGATCGATCAGCACACCCGAAACCATCGCAGACCCTGCGGATTCGGCCCGGACAATGTGGCTCTGGCGCTCGGTGAGAATCATGTCCCCGGGGTTGGTGTGGGTTTTGACGGCGATCAGGTTGCACATCGTGCCGCTGGGCAGAAACAGCGCCGCTTCCTTGCCGAGCAGTTCTGCCACGAGCGTTTCCAGTCGGTTGACGGTCGGGTCTTCCCGGAGCTGCTCGTCACCCACTTCTGCTTCGGCCATTGCGGCGCGCATCGCCGGGGTGGGTCGAGTCTGGGTGTCGGAGAACAGGTTGATCATGCCAGGTGCCATTTTGCCTTAGGCGGGTGTGGGTGTCATCGAGCGGCGGGTTTCGGTGTGCAGGATTCGCCTGCGTCGCCCGGCGCGCAACGGGTCATGGGGGGAAAATCCTGAAAAAGTGCCTCGAATTTCGCGCCAGAATCAAGTTCCGGGCCTGGCGCGCTGCGCAACGGTCATTCGATCGGCGCAGCGCGCCGGGAAGATCACGGGAAGCTGGCGAGCCTCGACC
>JAVQWE010000292.1:0-4298 GCA_033579175.1 Phycisphaerales bacterium
GAAAGATGAACGGCACAAAACCCAGAACCGGAAGCAGCGCCGCGACGAAGATCAGCAGCCCCACCAGTGGTCGACGCTCTCCGGCGCGCCAGACCCACACTGCCGCCATCCCGATCAGCACCGGAACGATCCAGGTCCAGTAAATTTCGCCGGTTTGCAAAATCATTCCTGGGGAGCGTCCGTGGTCCACGCTCAGACACGAAGGCCAGATCAGCTTGGCGGCGTAAAACGCCAAGGCGTCGGCGGCAATCAGGGGGCGCTGCCACAGGGGAGGTGCCCACAGGTCGGCCGACTGGCTTAACCGGGCAATCACAGCAAACGGCACGGCCGCGGCGAAGAACGGTAATGTCGCCAGTGTCGTAAGGCCGGTCGGACGCCTCAGCAGCAGGCGGTCCATGACCAGCAGAATCAGGGGAGTAGCCACGGCCGACGGCTTGCACAGCATCGCGGCCACCATCAGCACCAACGCCAGCCACCAGCTCATCCGGGCCAGAGCGCGAGGCAACGAACCAGCCGCCTGCATCAGAAACAGCAGGATGCAGCCGATCGAAAACAGCCCCGCCAGCAGGTCTTTCAGGCCGGAGACCCAAGCCACGGCCTCCACCTGCAGCGGATGCAAGGCGAAGACCATGGCTCCGATCAGCGCCGGCAGGGGAGCCAGCCCCAGCGTTCCGAGCAAGCGCAAAACCAGCAGGCTCGTGCCGGCATGGATCGCGACGTTCGCAGCATGGAAGACCCACGGGTTCAACTCCCGGGGCGCTTGCACCCCGTCGCCAACCTGAGCCAACGCAGCCAGCCCGCTCCAGATCGTGTAGGTGAGCGGAATCCACAACCCCGACTCATGGTTAATGACGCGCATTTCCCCCGCCGCGGGGGTGGGGAACAGCCGCCAGTAGCCGGCGACGGCACCGGCCGTGGGAGGAAGCATGCGGGGATTGGCCGCGACGGTGAGCGGGTCATCCCACGAGACAAATTCTGCAAAAATCAGGCGGCCGAACGTGATCGCGATGGCTCCGACGAGCAGCCAGCCGAGCCATCGGTGCACGGGGAAGCTCACGCCAGAGAATGTACGCAATCGCTCCAAGTCGGGGAAGCG
This sequence comes from Phycisphaerales bacterium, assembly GCA_033579175.1. Classification (GTDB taxonomy): domain Bacteria; phylum Planctomycetota; class Phycisphaerae; order Tepidisphaerales; family Tepidisphaeraceae; genus JAVQWE01. Next base: position 1,097 of record JAVQWE010000292.1, read on the forward strand.
ACGGTGGGGTCTTGCAGGCGACGGGGCTTCTGGCTTCCGGCGGGCGGATCGTCTAGGCTTGCGCGCCAGCAAGGAGATCGGATGCCCGGAGCGAGAAAGTCCAAGAAGATCGGTGTGTTTCCCGGTCAGTTCGATCCGATCACCAATGGTCATCTGGACGTGATTCGGCGCGGGGCAAGACTGTTTGATCAGTTGGTGGTTGCGGTGGGAAACAACCCCGACAAGCGAGAGCTGTTTTCGCTGCGGGAACGGGTGGAAATGATCCGCGAACTGCTGGAAGACATTCCCAACGCCACGGTGGAAAGCTACGTTGGCCTGACAGCCGATTTTGTGAAAAGAAAACGGGCGATGGCGATCCTCCGGGGCATTCGCGACGTATCAGACTTGCGTTATGAGTTCCAGTTGGCGCTGGCCAACCGGGCGGTGGGGGGGGTGGAGACGGTGTTTATCATGACAGGGGAGCAATATGCCCTGACCAGCAGCAGCCTGATCCGGCAGGTCGTGGCGTTGGGGGGTGACATCCGGCACCTCTCGGCCGTGCTGCCGCGGAACGTCGTTCGAAGGCTGATCGCCAAGCAGCCGACGATGCGGGCTTCGGCACCGGACACCCCCTCGGGCTGAGGCGTGGCTGCGGGTTTCGGGTTGCCTGAGGGCGAGGGTTCGAAATGGGCTGTCTGGGGAGCCAGTTCGTGCTTGACGAAACGCCGGCGTTACCGCAAGATATGCCCGGGAATGGAAAAAGGGGGTAGCACCTTTGGAACAAGTCCGTCGGCGGTGGTCGTCGGCGGCGAGCAACTGTCGTGGAGCGTCTGTTCAATCCTGGCAAAGTCGGCAACCGAATACCGTGAGTTCGCACGGCATTCACACGCTGCTCTCATTTCTCATTCATGTGTCCTGCCGACACGCCCGGAGTGCGATAGACTTCTGCGCGACGCATTATGAAAGGAGCTTCGCAATGAAGCGTCGTAACCGGACGGGCTTTACGCTCGTCGAACTGCTGGTCGTGATCGGCATCATTGCCTTGCTGATCTCGATTCTGCTGCCTTCACTGAACCGTGCCCGTGAGACGGCCAACCGGGTGAAGTGCGGCAACAACCTGCGCCAGATCGGGCTGGCGCTGAAACTGTACGCCAACGAGAACCGTGGCCAGTTCCCGCGGGCGGTGTATCAGCCGGGTGCCACCGTCACCCCGACCTGGGGCAGCGGCTATGGTCATACTGATCCGTTCGCCAGCAACTGGCTTTCGGCGCCGGCGTTCGGCATCGCCGGGCAGAACAATGACGTGACGGCGGCGTTCTTCCTGCTGCTTCGCACGCAGGACATCACGCCGGAAGTCTTCACCTGCCCGAGCAGCAACGCGGAGAAGTGGGATTTCGGCGGGGGCAACAACACCGCGCAGAACTTCTCCAACTGGCAGCGTGGGTCGTCTGGCCTGGGTAACATCAGCCAGCACCTCAGCTACAGCTACCAGAATCCGTACGCCGACAACGTCGCCGTGCAGACGTTCCGTCTGACCGACATCCTCGGGGCGGAGTTTGCTATCGCTGCCGACCTGAACCCCGGTCAGCTGGCTCCGAATGACAACATTCTGGGCGTGACCACGCAATCGTCCCAGCGTGACATGAAGCTGGCCAACAGCAACAACCACGACAAGGACGGTCAGAACGTTCTGTATGCCGACGCTCACGTCGAGTTCCAGCAGAACCCGTTCGTCGGTGTCCAGCGCGACCATATTTACGCTCGTCGGTCGGGAACCGGCATCAACCAGCTGGCTGATCCGAAGACCAACGGCCCGTACGATGGCAACGACTCGGTGCTGCTGCCGACGGCAAACTGAGTCCGTCGCAAAACGGGTTCAGCGTGTGATTTGACTCTTCCGGGGCCTGCTTCCCTGAGCAGGCCCCGGCTTGTTTCTGAGCTTGTCGGGCCTGTCAACTCGAGGATTTTGTTACGACCCACGCCGCAAAACGGTTAAAGTGTCAGCCATGGAGGAAGTCCTGCCACCGCAAACCATGGCCGGTGCCGGGTTTGAGTCGACCCGCGTGCGGCAGTTCACCATTTTTCTGGAGAACCGTGTCGGGCGCTTGATGCTGCTGGTGCGGGCGCTGGAACAGAACGTCGGACGGATCATTGCCCTTTCCATTGAGGAGTCGGCCGATTCGGCGCTGGTCCGGCTCATCTGCTCCGACTCCGACGCCGGCAGGGACGCCCTGAAGGCAGAGGGGTTTTCTTTTTCGGAATCCGAGGTCCTGGCGGTGGAATTGCCTCGGTCTGCCCATCCGCTGGAGGCCACCTGCCATGCCCTGCTGGCCGCCGAGTTAAACATTCATTACGCCTACCCCCTTCTGGTGGGTCCGGGGAACCGTCCTGCCATTGCCTTGTACGTGGACGACCCCACCCTCGCGGCGCAACTGCTTATCCGCAAAGGATTTCGGTTACTTGGGGAAAGCGACCTGAAGAAGCTGGCGTGAAACCGCATCATCTTCGAGGGCAGAGAGGTTTTGAAGCCGGAAGATCGGAAAATCCGATAGCACAAGGGGTTACGTTCACGCAACCCCATTGGTGCGATGCCCCAACTGCCCCTTGAGCTTGAGACCTGCGAGCATCGCCTGAACCTGCACGGCCTTGCGGTGCGGGTAACCTGTCAGGTTCCCGAATTGAACTGGCCCCTTCATGCCGCCCTTGGCGAATTCACCACTGCCGATTGGCCGGAGGGGTTCCAGCCCCTTCCCGGTCTGATCCAGCCCTACGAGGAATCGGTGGTGCTGCGCCATCTCTGCCCCGATGCCAGGCCGCTGCCGGCCGGGGACGAGTTGATCGACCTCTACGAGCATGGCGACCGATTCTGGCTGGTGGACGATCGTTGGGGCCTCTGCGAAATCGACCTTCTCAAGCGGAACTGGACAAGCTGGATCATTCCCCAGCCTCGGCTGAACCGTCGGGAGGTGGTGGAGGCCGCGGTGCTCTGGCCGCTGGCGCAACTTTTGCCGAGTCGAGGGCTGACGCTGGTTCCCGCCGTCGGCCTCTCTCGGGGGGGCTTGGGAGTGTTGATCATCAGCCCGTTTGGAATCGAACCGGAACTGTCGGTTCTGCTCGAGGCCGGCTGGAGCCTCATCGGGTCGCGCTGGACGGCGTTGCGCGAGGAAGACGGTCGAGTGGCCATGCTGCACCTTCCCGGCGGGCTTGAGCCTTGCGAGGGTTC
>JAVQWE010000293.1:0-4296 GCA_033579175.1 Phycisphaerales bacterium
AGAACGCCGGCAGATGCTCCCACTTGACCGTCTGGCCATCCACACGATCACGCACAAACCGTGGTCGTTGCGCCAGTGCGTAGAGAATTTCTCGGCTGCCGGTGTCGGTGGAATCAGCGTGTGGCGCAACGTGATCGAGCCGATCGGAATCCGGGAAGCGGCCCGGATCGTGCGCGACGGCGGCCTGAAGGTTCCGGCGCTGGTGCGGGGGGGGTTCTTCGTGTCGCCCGATGCCACCGAACGCGCCGCGGCCGTCGATCAGACCCGGATCTGCGTGGACGAGGCGGTTGCGCTGGGGGCGGAAATGGTGGTGCTGGTCTGCGGGGCACACCCGCGCGTTCCGCTGGCAGAGGCGCGCCGGCTCATCACCGACGGCATCGCGCAGGTTCTGCCGCACGCAACGCAACACCGCATCAGGCTAGCAATCGAGCCGCTGCACCCGATGTACGCCGCCGACCGCAGCGCCATCAATCGCATGACCGAGGCGAGGCAGATCTGTCAGGAGCTGAACTCACCATGGCTGGGGATTGCCTGCGACGTGTACCATGTGTGGTGGGATCCTGACTTGCCACAGGAGATCGAGCTGGCCGGTCGAGCCGGTCTGCTCTTCGGCTTTCACGTGTGCGACTGGCGGGTGGACACGCGGGATCTGCTGAATGACCGGGGATTGATGGGAGAAGGGTGCATTGACATCCGGGGCATTCGACGCGCGGTCGAGGCTGCCGGATTCGGCGGTATGAACGAAGTGGAGATTTTCTCCCACCACTACTGGCAGATGGACCAGCAGGAGTACCTTCGGCGGATTATCGAAGCGTACCGGCAGCATGTGTAACGCCAACGGCGCCCGCATTTGGCCTTTTTCTGCGGCGACGACGGCTTGAAAGAAGCAGGGGTTGTGGATGGTGAATCCGCATGAGAATTGAGTCTTCCGTGACGATTTCCTCGCTGGCGCGACCCCTGGGGCGCGTCTTTGATCTGGCTGCCGGCAAACTCCGGGCCATCGAACATCGCTGGGATCCAGCGCGCGGCGCGCCGGTGTTCACGGTCAAGGGCAGATACACGACACGTGGCTGGACCGAATGGACTGAAGGGTTCCTGTACGGCAGCGCGCTGTATTGTTTCGATGCCACGGGCGATCGCCAGCTTCTGGATCTGGCGCTGCAGCGCATCGTCCGGAGAATGCCCATCCATGTCACCCACACGGGCGTGCACGATCATGGTTTCAACAACCTCAGCACGTTCGGCAACCTTCGGCGGCTGATCCGGGAGGGGACGATTGCCCCCGACCCGTGGCAGACCCGTTTCTGCGAGCTGGCGATCAAGGCCAGCGGCGCCGTCCAGGCCGCCCGCTGGCAGGGTGTCCGGGTTGAAACGCCCTCGCCGCTTTCGGCCAATGCCGGCGAGCTGGGATACGTGTACTCGTTCAACGGGCCGCATTCCCTGTTCGTGGACACTATGCGGACGCTGCGCATCCTCGGGCTGGCCTGGCAGCTCGGCCACAGGCTGATGCACGAGAATGACCACGCCGCCGACCTGTTGAAGCGGTCAGTTCTGCACGGTCTGACAACCAACCAGTTCCTGATTTTCCACGGTGGCAGCGGTCACACCTACGACGTGCGCGGCAGAACCAGCCACGAAGCGATTTTCAACCGTAACGACGGGCGCTTCCGCTGCCGCGGCACCCAGCAGGGCTATTCGCCATTCAGCACCTGGACACGCGGTCTGGCCTGGGCGATGCTCGGATATGCCGAGGAACTGGAGTTCTTCGCCACGATCGATGCGGCCCGTTTCGAGCGATCGGTCGGTCTGCCCAAGCGAAGCGTGATGAAGGTGTATGAGCAGGCGGCGATCGATACCTGCGACCATTACATTGACGGCGTTACCGCGCGCGACGGCGTGCCCTACTGGGACGACGGTGCCCCCGGCCTCAGCCGGCTCGGACCGTGGCGGGATCGCCCGGCCGACCCGTTCAACGATCATGAGCCGGTGGACTCATCGGCGGCGGCCATTGCAGCGCAGGGGTTGTTGCGGCTGGGTCGATACCTCGGTCAACGGGGCAGCCGGTATACGCGGGCGGGTCTGACCGTGGCGCGGACGCTTCTGAAAGAGCCTTATCTTTCGGTCTCACCACGGCACGAGGGTCTGTTGTTGCATTCGGTGTATCATCGCCCGAACAACTGGGATTATGTTCCACGCGGTCGCAAGGTGCCTTGTGGAGAATCCAGCCTCTGGGGCGATTACCACCTGCTGGAGCTGTGCCTGTACCTCAAGAGACTGCTGGACGGACGGCCGTATCTGAAATTCTTCGATTGAAGCGGCATCGACCGCTCGCAGGTGGATGAAGGCCGACTCATGGAAAGGTTCAAGTCAGCATGAAACCCGTTGCTCTGGTTACCGGGGGTTCGCGCGGCATCGGCTTTGGAGTCGCGCTGGAGCTGGCGCGCCGCGGGTTCGACCTTGCCATCAACGGTCGACGACCTGCAGGGGATGTTGCCGACGCGGTGGATCAGTTGCGGGCGGCTGGAGCGCAGGTGCTGTATCTTCAGGCGGACGTGGCCGAACGAGCGCAGCACGCCAGGATGGTCGATGCCATCCGCGGTGAGTTCGGACGTCTGAATGTCCTGGTCAACAACGCCGGTGTGGCCCCCGATGTGCGGGCCGACATTCTTGACGCCACCGAGGAAAGCTTCGACCGGCTCATCCGCATCAACCTGCGCGGGCCGTACTTCCTTACACAGACGGTAGCGAAGTGGATGATCGAGCAGTCGAGGCAGTTTCAGGCGAGTGCAGGCTCCGGGGCGGGGGCAGATCGAGCGCGTTTCGTGATCGTCAATGTCAGCTCGATTTCGGCGGAAGTGGCGAGCGTCAACCGGGGAGACTACTGCATCAGCAAGGCCGGCGTGGCGATGGCAACCCGGTTGTGGGCAGTCCGGCTGGCGGAATTCGGGATCGACGTGTTCGAGGTTCGACCGGGAATCGTCGCCACCGACATGACCGCAGGTGTCAGAGAACGGTACGATCAGCTCATCGCCGGGGGGCTGACTCTTCAGCGACGCTGGGGCGAGCCGGCCGACGTCGGTCGATGCGTTGCCATGCTCGCCCGCGGGGAGCTGACGTATGCCACCGGGCAGGTGCTGACGCTCGATGGCGGGCTGTCGGTGCTGCGGTTGTAAGTGTTTTCGGCCGGGAGGAGCCGTTGCGGCTGATGCGTTCCCACGGCGTCGGCGAAGGTGTCACGTGAGAGGAAAAGTTCCCATGACAGGATTCCAGAAGCTTGCGCAATACAGGCTGCTGCCGGTGATTGTGATCGACGATGCCGCCCATGCCGGACCGCTGGCCGATGCGCTGGTCGCCGCCGGACTGCCGGTGGCCGAAATCACCTTGCGGACTCCCGCTGCCGAACAGGCCTTACGCGTGATGGCCAGACGGCCGGAAATCACACTCGGGGCCGGCACTGTCCTGACGGTCGATCTGGTGAAACGTGCGGTTGATGCCGGGGCGACGTACATCGTCACCCCCGGGTTTAACCCCAAGGTGGTCGAATATTGCCTGGCCCATCAGATTCCGGTGACACCCGGCATCAGCACCTGTACTGAAATCGAGTTCGCCCTCGCTGCCGGCGCGGAAGTTCTGAAGTTCTTCCCCGCTGAGTCAATCGGTGGAGCCAAGGCCCTTCGGGCGATCTGCGCGCCTTACTCCCAGGTCAAATTCATCCCCACGGGTGGAATCACCGAGAAGACGCTGGGGGATTACCTGTCGATCCCGCAGGTGATGGCCGTGGGTGGAAGCTGGATGGTTTCGAGGGATCTGCTGAACGCAGGGAGGTTCGACGAAATCACCCGTCTGACCCGCGCGGCAGTGCAGATGTCTCAAAAGAGCTGAAAGCGGAATCCGTTGAAAGGGCAGATCGTCGATTTCGAGTTGTGCGGCCGAACCGTTGGGCATCCGACGGCGTGGGTGGTTGCGCCGACGAGAGGATGTTGCGCGGTGACGGGGCCGGTCTGGATCGGTGGTTTCATCAACTGAAGGTCAGTCATGTCGCTGAAAATCAAGGACGCATCGACTTGTCGGTTTGATCTGGTTGCCTTGGGTGAGTGCATGATCCGCCTTTCTCCCCCGGGGCACGGACGCATCGAATTCGCTTCGATGCTGGAGGTATGGGTCGGCGGGGGGGAATACAACGTGGCCTATGCGCTGGCCCGTCTGGGGTTGCGGACGGCCTGGGTGGGTGGGGTGAACAGCTCCCCGATGGGCCGGATTATTCTCAACCACGGGCGCGCCGTGGGCATGGACATG
>JAVQWE010000294.1:0-4293 GCA_033579175.1 Phycisphaerales bacterium
ATTGACCGGATCGACGCCGTGGTGTCCGCTGATCCGTATCTGCTGGTGCTCCGCGCCGGCGTGGCACAGGCCGAGGGCAAATCCGATGCCGCCCGCATGCTGTGCGATCAGGCCCTGGTGCGCGAGCCAACCTTGCTTCCGGCGGCGGATGCCCTGCTGACCGATGCTCTGCAGCGCAAGGATTTCAAAACCGCCAAGGCATTGATGCTCAAAATGGAACGCACGATGTCTTTCACCTTCGGACCGCTGGATCAGTCGCCGGCGTTTACCGAATTCCTGCAATCGCCCCAGTACCTTGAATTTGAGAAGGAACGGCCGCGGCGCTAGACATTGAAGAGAAAATGCGTGATGTCGCCATCCTTCATCACGTAGTTCTTGCCTTCAACTCGCATCCTTCCGGCCGCTTTGATCGCGGCCTCAGTTTTGTACTGCCGCAAGTCATCGAGGGTGTAGATTTCGGCGCGGATGAAGCCGCGCTCAAAATCGGTGTGAATCGCCCCGGCGGCCTGGGGTGCCGTGGCACCGATGGGGATCGTCCAGGCACGGATTTCCTTTGGTCCGGCGGTGAAAAAGCTCTGCAGACCCAGGAGGCGGTAGGCTTCCCGGGCCAGCACCGACAGCGCCGGCTCGGATAGCCCCATGGCCCGCAGCATCTCCGATCGGTCCGACTCCGGCAGTTCGACGATCTCGGCCTCGAGTTTCGCGCAGATTGCGACTACCGGCGACCCCGCTTGCGCGCAGCGCTCGCGCAGCTTCTGCACCACCTCCCCGCGGCCGTGAATGTCGTCCTCACCGACATTGGCCACCGTCAGAACCTTCTTGTTTGTGAGCAATCCCATGCTCCGGATCAGTTTCTGCTGCTCAGGTGAGACAGCCAGATCGCGTACAGGCTTGCCCTGGTTGAGGCCCGCCAGAGCTTTCTCCAGCAGTTCCAGCCGTGCGATGGCCTCGCGTTCCCCTGACTTTGCCGCGCGGCGTGCCCGATCGAGCGCGGCCGTCACCTGTTCGAAGTCGGCGTAAATCAGTTCTGTTTCAACCGTGTCAACATCGCGAATCGGGTCGATGGAACCATCGACGTGCGGCACCTGATCCGATCGGAAACACCGGACGACATGCAGCAATGCGTCCATGTCCCGGATGTGGGCAAGGAACTTGTTCGAGCCGCCGTCGGCAGATCGAGCCAGCCCTGCGACATCCACCACCTGAATGGTGGCCGGCACGATCCTCTCGGTGGCGATGTACTGGTTGATTTCGCGAAGGCGTGCATCGTCGATGCGCGCGATACCGACGTTGGGCTTTGTCGAGGCCTTCGTGTAAGCGGTTGCCTCTGCGCCTGCGGCGGTAAGGGCGTTGAAGAGGGTGGTCTTGCCCACCAGCGGCAGTCCGACGATTCCGACTTCCAGCGGCATAGGGCGGGGGAGTATATCCCGTAAGGCGCGGGAAGGAAGTCGCGGCTTCAGAACAGATGCGGCTTGCCCAGCTTCCGTCGAATCACCTGAATCTGACCGACGTGCATCTGCACATGACTGGCAATGCCTGCCAACAAGAGGCCACGGGTGGGCGCCCAAGCCTTGACCGGGTCCGGAGAGGGTTGCTCCAGCAGGCTTTGAGGAAGCTCCGCCGCCCAGGAGCCGGCGGCGTCGGCGAGCGTATCCACCGCCTGGCGCAACTCAGCCAACGTGGGGAAGGCCGATGGATCGTCAAGGCGAGCGGTTTCCCCGGTGAATCTGGACGTCAGTCCTTCAGCGATCGGCGTCCGGAAGGTGTCACTCACCATCGCCAGCAACTGCCCGGTAGACGCCACGATGTGCCCCGTCTGCCACATCGCATGGTTGGCACCCGGGCACGGCCGAACGAACATGTCGGCGTCGGAAAAGTCATCCAGATGCCATTTGAGCATCCCCAACTGATGTTTCAGGTGAGTCGCCAGAAGCTGGGAGGTGGTCATGTTCACTCCTTGGTTCGAACGAAGACATATCCGCCTTTTCGGGCGCCCCACACCTGCCTGTCGTTCTCGTCCCAACCGCGATCCCAGGTGATCAGGCGGTCTGCATAGATCCGTACTTCGCTGGTTGTGTAGACGGCCCCCTGAAGGCTGCTGGCACACCCCTTTCCTCGCGTGCCACCCTCAAAATGCCCGTCGGCGGTGCGGGTCAGGAGGATGGAGCAACCTTCCCGGAGTTTCAACTGGTCGGGCGTAAGTCCGTCGAGCTTTTGAGGGTCGCGCCAGGCGCCTGCGAACCGGAGCACGTCCCGGGGTCCTTCGCCCGGCAGCTCGTAGACGCGGCTTTCCAGCTCTCCGTTGAGATGCTGCAGAAGCTGATACACGCGCTGCCGATACGGGCGATCCTGCGCCTCGGCCCGGGCCTGTTCCACGTAAAGCCAGCAACCATCGGCGCGATGCTGCCAGATGGGAATCATCCGCAGACGAATGTCAAGAAAGTTCTCCGGGTCGTCGTGGTGCTGCTGCTCGCTGCTGAAGGAACCGCTCATCCATTGCAACAGCGTTGAAAGATCGGGCGGCTCTTCCGCACCGGCGGGCGAGCCGACAAGGGACAACAACACGATCCAGAGGTACCTGCTTGCGGGCTGTGGCTCCATGATCTGGCTCGCAATCTCAGGACCGAACCTGCTGCAGTTGACGCACGCGGCTCGGGTCGAGCGGTTTACGGCTTTTCATCATATCGATGAACGCATCGAACAGATACGCCGCATCATGCGGACCCGGAGAGGCCTCAGGGTGATATTGCACACAGAAAAGCGGAAGCGATGCATGGCGAAACCCTTCGATCGTGCCGTCGTTCAGGTTCACATGCGTCACAATACCACCGGCGCGCGTGAGGGACTCGCCATCCACCGCAAAGCCATGATTCTGGCTGGTGATCTCCACACGGCCGGTGTCCAGGTTCTTCACCGGCTGGTTTCCGCCGCGATGGCCGAATTTCAGCTTGTAGGTGGTCGCGCCGATTGCCCTCCCAAGCAATTGATGCCCGAGGCAGATGCCGAAGATCGGCACCTTCCCCAGGCAATCGCGGATCGGTCGGACGGCGTAATCCAGCGCCGCCGGATCGCCCGGCCCATTGCTCACGAACAGCCCATCCGGGTTCAGGCGCAGAATATCCTCTGCCGACACATCCGGCGGGAGGACCGTGACTTTGACCCCCCTTTCGGCAAAATGCCGCAGGATGTTCGATTTGGCGCCGCAATCGAGCGCCACGACGTGCAATCCATCCCCGCGAAGCGCCGGCGGGAGCTTCCAATCCCCCTGATTTTCGTTCCAGGAGTAGGGTTTGTCGGGTTTCACCGCCCGCACCCAGTCCGCGCCGCGCATCTCCGCCGCAGCACGGGCACGATGGATGAGCTTCTGATCGTCGAGAATCTCCGTGGAAAGCACCGCGCGTAAGGCACCGGTAATGCGAATCCTTCTCACCAACGCCCGCGTGTCGATCCCCTGCAGGCCGATGATCTCCTGCTCACTGAGGTAGTCCGCCAGCGACATATCCGCCCGCCAGTTGCTGTACAACGGCGGCAGTTCCTTGACGACAAATCCGGCGACATGCGGCCGGCGGCTTTCGAGGTCCTGACGATTGATCCCGTAATTGCCGATCAGCGGGTAGGTCATCGTAACGATCTGCCCTTTGTAGGACGGATCGGTGAGGATCTCCTGATAACCGGTCATCGAAGTGTTGAATACGGCCTCACCTTCGCTGGTCCCACGGGCGCCAAAAGATCGGCCGGTAAATACCGTGCCGTCCTCCAGAGCCAGCTTGCAGATCGCTGATGATTCTCTCATTCCTTACCGAGTCTAGCGTCCAGCTCCGATAATGTGAACGAACCTCAACCAGCCAACCTCAGGAGCCGATGCCGGAACTATGGCTGTGGGTCTCCGGGCTCTTGCCCGGACAGCCTGACTCGGGGCCGGTGTGACGGCGAGCACCGGCCCTCTTTCTTTTGCGCCGCAGGCAGGGCGGCGAGAATTGAATGTTCCGGCACCCCGACAGCCCCCGCCGCGCCCCCACGAGCCGATGTCCACGAGGGGAAGGCAAACTGCAAGCCGGCGGATCGGGCCCTATGGCGCCGGCTGAGACGCCGGGGCGCTGCGCACAAGGGCTGGTTCGACCCAGATCACCTGATCCTGCACGTCGTAGGTCTTACCGTAATCCACCTCCAGCGTCAGCGTCTTTGCCTGAGCGAGGGGTAAGAGGATTCGAAGCGGCGGAGACGCGGCGGTGACGTCCGCCTGCTCATATGCGATATGATCGTCCAATCTGACGCGCACGACCACATTGGCAT
>JAVQWE010000295.1:0-4264 GCA_033579175.1 Phycisphaerales bacterium
TCCGGCTGGCTTGACGCCCGGTCCGCCTGCGTCTGACCCGCAGCGGCCAGTCCCCATCCGCCAACCGCGATCAACACCACACCAAGACAGACAATGCGCAACCGCGATGCCATGTTCCGAGCCTCGAACGGTGTTGGCCTTTCCCTGCACCAGCTCCACGACACGTCCCGGGTCCTTGCCGTCAGGGTTGGTCCGCCAACCGCGGGAAAGTGGACCGTCTGACCCGCGGCTTCGATTGGTTTCTCTCATCGATCTTCGCAGGCATCCAACGCCTGCCAGACATCCGCCAGGTGCCGGGCGTGCGTCATATGGGCACCGGCATCCGTCCCATCATAGCCCCACACGTGAAACCGTCCGAGGTCGGCCCGGTACAGCAAGGGATAATCAGGGTCGAGAGTCGCAGGAATTTCTCCCCGGCGCACTTCCACGACCGGAGCGTCGATCATCTCGATCAGCGCCTGCGCGCAGGCATGGGTGCTGGCATACCGGGTGGGAACCATCGAATGCGTGAGCACAAACGTCTTCTCGCCACGGGCGGCCAGCTCGACAAAACCCCGCCACGGATCGATGTTCTCGGCAGCCGGTCGGCTGGTGGCTCCGGGCTGCGTGCTGGCGGGATCCCACCCGGCATACAGGGAATCGGCGAGAATGATCCGCCGGATCAGTTGCACATAACGCGGCTGCTTCACAAGTTCGCGCACCGCGCCGTAGCCGGCGGAGAAGCTCGTGATGTCCACCTGATTGACCCGTGGGGGCTGGCCGAGCGAACAGGGTCCGAGCGAGCGCTCGATCTGACGCAGGATGCGATCGAATCGGTCCGGGTCCTCAAACGGCAGACGATAGGTGTTCGAACCTTCCCCAAGGGCAAAGATGGCCAACGGCTCGCTTAAACCGCGGCGCAAATGCTCCTCGATCACAAACCAGGGGGCGGTGTGAAAGTGAACCGTCAGGCGTACCGACCCGTCCTGCGGGACGCGATAGCCGTAGGGAAGAAACAGAGTATAGCGAACGGTTCCGTCGGCCAGCAGTCGATAGGACCCCGCGGGCAATGTTGCCGGCGGGGCGATTGCGCGTCGGGGCATGGGAGGGGGGACAGGGACACGGCCTTGCTCGATGAGCGTCTGGCGAGACGGGTCGAGGAACAACGCCAGCATCAACGGGAATGTGACAAGCATTGGGGGATGCATGATACAACGACGGTGTGGAACCCCGAAATCGTTGAATTTGCCAGCGCCGAGGCGGCAACTGAGGCTGAAGCCGCAGGTTCACGGGCCGAAAAGCTGCCACGCCGTGGCGCAGATCAACAGTTGCACACCGACCGCCACCGCCACGGCGACGGCCGTGCTCCTTCGGGAAGGCTGTGACATAGTGCTGTCAGCGGTCGCGGGCACCCTCGAAGCGCGATGCTGCACCTGCGCGATGATCAGGCAGGCCTCAAAGCGGTTCAGACCCAGCCGGTCAGCCAACTCCATCAGTTCCTGCCGCATCGAGCCTCGCAGAATTGGTCCATCGAGTCGGGAGATCACCTCGCGGGCAAACCGCTCGGGGACAGGCTCGGGAATCGTGGGGTGCTGTAGCTTCGACGGGCGAGTCTCCCAATCGGCCACTGCGAAAGCCGCAACCATCCCGTCCGTCTGGGCGTGTCGACCTTGGTTTTGGCTGGGCAGTAGGGTGTTGGACCTTGTCGGCCGATGCATACGTTCGAATCTACCCCCGACCACGCCATCTCCGGGAAAAAACGGGGAAAATTGACAGGGGAGCCCGCTCTGATTACGCCGATGGTGCGGCCTATGCCGAGTGCAGACCGTGACTCCTCGCCCGCACAGCTGCCAGCGCCAGGTGCACGGCTCTGGAGGCGGGCGTTAACGTGGGGTGTTGGCGTTCTGGGGGGGCTTGCACTGCTCGCCGCGGGGTTCGGGTGGATGCTGACATCCACACCCGGCTTCTATCAGCCGTTGCTGCCCGGCTCCCCGGGGTTTGATGCTGCAGCGAAGCGGCTGGAAGACAAGCTGATCGAGCTTCGGAACGCCGTTCTGGAGTCGAAAGCCTCCCGGGAGCCGGGGGGACCATCCCAACGGTCCCGATATGTGATCTCCATCACACAGGATGAGTTGAACGCCTTCCTGTTAAAATGGGCAGAGTTGAACGCGGTACGGGGGGAATTTGAACGTTGGATCCGTCGGCCGATGGTGGTATTCGGCTCGGAAACCGTAATTCTCGCCGCTGAAAGCGCCGCCGCTCCGGTTCACCCCATCCTGAGCCTGCATCTGGTGGTCCGGCAGGATCACCCGCAGCAGTTGAGTCTGGCCGTCCGACGCGTGCAGGCGGGGCGAGTGGCGATTCCCGCCGCGCTCTGGTCCAAGTCGGGGGATGAGTTGGCGGCAGAGCTGGAGCGGCACCTTGGCGCGTGGCGCGCAGGCTCCCGACTCGATCGTTCCTTCGCTGCGAACGGCGACGCGTTGAAGGCTGCTTTCGGCGGGTTACTGCTCTCGGCAATTCGAGGGCAGCCGGTAGACGCGGTGCTGGTCATCCCCGTTCGGAGCGATCGTGGCGTGCTGGTTCAGGTTGAAAACGTGGAAATTGCCCCCGGCGAACTCCGCATGCTGGTTCGGCCTCTGGAAGCTCAGGAGGCCGAGGCCTTTCTGCAACGGCTCAAAGGCAGTGGATAGCGCAGAAATCGCGCGTGTTCCTCAAAGTCTTGCGCAGCCGACCCGTCTAAAACTCAAGAATTCCGCGAAATTCTGACTGGCACGCGACTTGCGTCCCCCCGGCCGGCGGATTCTCCGCCGCCGCGCATGAAACCGTGGAATGACATGTCCGTAGGGGAGCGAATCGTCCTTTCCGCGTGGGTGGCGGTGCGGGAACATCTGCTGGCTGAACAGAGCCCCGCGCCGCTGAACCCCGCGCCCGAGGTTACCTCGGTACCCCTGAATCCGCCGGGACCCATCGATGCAAGTGGCACGTTGAATCCCGGCAGTTGGGTGTCGTCGTCCGAAGGTTGCGCCCGCAGTGATGCATCTGCGAGGGTGGCGGCATGATTTACGGTCTTTACCTGTCCGCTTCGGGGATGATGGCCAGCTCACACCGGCAGGATGTGATTGCCAATAACCTCGCGAATGTCGAGACAACCGGTTTCAAGCGGGCCTTGACAACGCTGCAACAGCGTTCGCCGGAGTCCGTGGAATCGGGCAGGCGCGACCTGAGTGACCCCCTGCTCGACGGAATCGGCGGCGGGATTTTCATCGCGCCGACACGAATCGACCGTTCTCAGGGCCTCATGCAGCCGGCCAGTTCGCCGCTGCAACTGGCGATCTTCGGACAGGGGTATTTTGCCATTCAGGATCGCGCCGGTCTGCGGCTGACGCGCAACGGCAACTTCATGCTCGACCGCCAGGGGACGCTGGTGCTGGCCGACGGCAGCGGGCGCGAGGTGCTCGATGCCAGCCGGCGGCCCATTCGACTGGAGGCATCCCGACTTCACGAAACACGGGTCGGCGAAAGCGGCGCGATCACCGTCAACGGTGAGTTTGTCGCGCAACTCGGTCTGTTTGACGTCGACGAACCCGCGCGGCTCGTGCCCGCGGGGGGAACGGCGCTGATGCCTCCGGCAGGGCAGCGTCTGCGTCCGGCGGCCGGGGCGCGAGTCCAGGCAGGCTACCTTGAGGCCGCCAACGTCGATCCGGCGTTTGAGCTGACCCAGTTGATTGACGCGCAACGGCAACTGGAGGCCAACGCGAACATGATCCGATACCAGGATCAGACCCTGGGACGACTGGTGAATGAAGTGGGCAAGATCGGCTGACGCGCTGCTGCAATGGGTCGCCGAAGCGGTCGGTAATCTGCCTCAGGAAGGGGTTGCAGTCAGAGATCGCAGGTGGGGCATCGATTATGGCAATTCAGTCTCTCAATTCTGCGGCCACGGGCCTTCGGGCACTTTCGACGCGTATTGACGTGATCGCCAACAACCTTGCCAACGCCGAGACGACGGCGTTCAAGCGAAGCCGGATGAACTTTGAGGACCTGATGTACATCACCCTCAAACAACCCGGAGCCCAGAACGCCGCGGGGGAGATTTCGCCGGCCGGCATCTTTGTCGGACTGGGAGTGAAGATCAGCAACACGCAGCTCGATGTCGAACAAGGTCCACTGGAAAGCACCGGCAGGAATCTGGATGTGGGAATCTCCGTCCGGGGTTCGTGCGGGTCAAGCTGCCACCGACGATCCGCGACGGCCAGGGCGTCACGCGCAACGGGAACTTTTTCGG
>JAVQWE010000296.1:0-4250 GCA_033579175.1 Phycisphaerales bacterium
CGCTATGCTCCTGTCCGGGGCAGGTTCCCATACATTACTCACCCTTCCGCCACTGACCTTGCGGTCCGTTCGACTTGCATGTCTTAGCCACGCCGCCAGCGTTCAGACTGAGCCAGGATCAAACTCTTCAATTGAATTTCTCGGCACGAACCCATCCTCCTGCCCGGCGTGACGCCGGGTCTGACGGTTTCAGGGATCGTGTTTGTCCTCGAAACGAGTTCGTCCGGATTGTCTGGCGCCACCGGTTGCCCGGAGACCCCAGCCAATCGTTGCTGCTCACCGGTTGGCTATCACCCGATGAGACAGTTGCCCTGATGAGGCTGACGCATCTTTCGACCCGTCGTCCCCGCTCAGGACAAGCAAGGCTCAAACACTTCTTCTGGCTCCCATCCCCGCGCAGGGATGGGTCTCAAATAACTGATCTCGTGGGGAAAACCCCACAAAGAGGATCACTTACTTGCGTGCGCCACAAGAGTGCCTGAGGAACTTCAGTAAGCGACGCTGGCCAGACGGCCGACGTCGCATGGATCCCACCCGAAACCCACGCGGACCAACAGATCCGGGGATTGCGGGCAACACTCTCGCGGCTTCCGACTATTCACTTGTCAAAGAGCAGCATGAGAACGGCTCGCACCATTCCCACGTCGGCCGACGCAAGGATTTTTCAACCCTGCAGACCGCTTGTTTCCCCCGAACGGGGGAGAGGGAATATATCGGCCGAATGGATCGTGTCAAGGCGTGCGGCAACGCTTGTCATCCCCCCGATCCCGCACCGCCTGCCTCAGCACTCACCATTACAACCGAGAGCCAGCTTGCTCGGCTGATTGAAGGCGGCAGACCCGCCCCACTTGCAATGAATTCCTCGCCAGCAATGGGCTGGACCGTAAATTCAAGGCATAAAGCGGATTCAGTCAGCGGTTCCCACCGACCTGTGGCTCCGCCGCCCACTGACTCGAACACCGAAGGTTATACACCCTCTACGATAGAGTCAAGCCTCAGGTTCGGAACAGATTGCCCCAGTTGACAATTGTCATAACCGATTATCAGACAGAGACTTACGCCAAATCAGAGACGTGCAATCAAAAGTTCTCGCTGGAAAATCAGCTCCTTGGGCATCTCCCCGGCGAGTTTGAGAAAAAGCTCTTCCTGACCCAGTAACTCCAGCTTCAGCTCGTCGGCGGTTACAGATTGGAGCTTGTCGAAGGTCTCCGGGGGTATGTTCAACCCCTCCAAATCGATGTCCTTGGCTTGGGGGACCCATCCGATCACCGATTCGACCGCGTAGGCCCGCCCGTGGCAGCGATCCACGATCCACTTCAGCACGCGCATGTTTTCGCCAAACCCGGGCCAGAGAAAATTGCCGTTCTCGTCCTTTCGAAACCAGTTAACGTGAAAGATCCGTGGGGGATCTTTCATAAGCTTCCGCATGTGAATCCAGTGAACGAAGTAGTCGCGGATGTTGTAACCGAGGAACGGCAGCATGGCCATCGGATCCCGGCGAACCACACCCACCTGCCCCGTCGCCGCAGCCGTGGTCTCGCTGCCAAGCATGGCCCCCAGGTACACCCCGTGAATCCAATTAAACGCCTGATAGACCAGCGGGACGTTCTTGCTCCGCCTGCCACCGAAGATGATTCCCGCAACCTCCACCCCGTTGGGGTCATTGGCCGCCTCGTCCAGAACGGGGTTGTTGATCATCGGTGCCGTGAAGCGTGAGTTGGGGTGGGCCGCCTTTGCCCCGGTTTCCTTCGCGATCTGGGGTGTCCACTTCTTCCCTTCCCAGTTCATGCACTCGGCTGGTGGATTTTCCGTCTTTCCCTCCCACCAGATATCCCCGTCCGGCAGCAGGGCAACGTTCGTGAAGATCGTGTCGCGAGCCATGCAGGTCATGGCATTGGGGTTGGTCCGCTCGTTGGTGCCCGGCACAACGCCGAAATACCCGGATTCGGGATTGATCGCCCGCAGGCGACCGCTCTGCTTGTCCACCCACATCCAGACGATGTCATCACCGACCGTCGTGATCTTCCACCCCGCGTCGGCATATTTTCTGGGGGGAATGAGCATCGCGAAGTTCGTCTTGCCACAGGCGCTGGGAAACGCGGCTGCGATATACGTCTTGGTTCCGTCCGGAGCCTTGGCGCCCATCAGGAGCATGTGCTCGGCCAGCCAGTCCTGCTGGTAACCAAGAAACGACGCAATGCGCAAGGCCATGCACTTCTTTCCCAGCAGGGCGTTGCCGCCATAGCCGCTGCCGAAGCTCCAGATCGTGTTGTCCAGCGGAAAGTGGCAGATGTACCTTCTCTCCGGGTTGCAGTCTCCGACGCTGTGAAGGCATCGGGTGAATTCGTCGTCGCCGCCGAGCTGCTGCCAGGCGATGTCCCCCATGCGGGTCATGATGCTCATGCTGACAGCGACATACAGCGAATCCGTCAGCTGCACCCCCACCTTGGCCAGCGGGCAGCCAATGGGGCCCATCACGAACGGCACGATGTACATGGTTCGACCGCGCATACAGCCGTCGAAAAGGGTGCGCAGCTTCGCGTATGCCTGCTTGGCTTCAATCCAGTTGTTGGTCGGGCCGGCAAGGTCCTGCCCGGGGGTGCAGATGAACGTCAGATGCTCGGTCCGGGCAACATCGTTGGGGTTGGAGCGGTGGTAGTAACATCCCGGCCATTTTTTCTGATTCAGCCGTACGAAGACTCCTTCCTGCACCCCCTGCTCGAAGAGCGCCTCGCGCTCGTGCTTGGAGCCATCGCAAAGATACACGCGGTCCGGCCGGCACAGGTCGATGCATTTGTTCATCCATTCCAGGACGTGCGGATTAGGAATCCTTCGCGCCAGATCGGATCGTTCGACAATTCCTCCCGAGGCTCGTATCACCGACGGTGCAGTGGCCATTGTGGTCATGGGATTGTCATCCTTTCGGTCTCTGTGCGACCGGGGTTCCGCCGAAACCCCCGGCTTGCCTGCTACCTGGCGGGCGGCGCCCAATGATCGGGGACGGGATCACACCATCGCAAATAGCCTAATCCGCGGCCGGCGATTTGCCAGCGAACGGTTGTCGCGGATGACCCAAAGGCTTGACGACGTGGCGCCGGCGGGTCTTATTGGCTGCCTCGGAGGAACTGCATGAAGCTTCGCCGCGTAGGTCTGTTTTTATTGCCCTGCCTGGCCCTGCTTGGCGGATGTGCCGCCAAAGCCCCCCCACAGCCGGCACCCCCGGCGACCCCGCAGCAGTTGGAACAATTGCGAGCCAGCCTTACTTCCCAACGTCCCGGAACCATCGTCGGCATCGTCTCGGCGGTACTGCCGGAGGAAAAGGCGGCGCTGATTTCCGATGTCCCGGCTGAGCAATTCTACATCAACGATCTGGTGAGCATCGTCGACTCTGCTGAGAATACGCTGGCCTTCGGGCGCGTCGTGCGCCGATTGGAAAACGGACGGTCGGTGCATGTCAGATACGAACAGCAACCGAATGCGCGGGCCCCGGCGGAAGGCGACCTGGCCGTTCGCTTCCCTCGGTAAGCAGCGCGACAGCGAACCGTGAGTCTTTCCGATGCAACTCCCTCTCTGGTTCTGGCCAGCGCCAGCCCGCGCCGGCGCGAGTTGCTGCTTCAGGCTGGGTTCGAATTTGAGGTTCACCCGGCCGACATCGACGAGGACGACTTCCCGGCCAACATACTGCCGGCAGACCTGGCAACGGCACTGGCCCGTCGCAAGGCTGAAGCAGTTGCCGCCAGATTCCCCGAGTGTGTCGTGCTGGGTGCTGATACGGTCGTGGCGTTTGGTGATACGATCCTGGGTAAGCCCCGGGATGCCGCCGACGCCAAACGGATGCTCACGTTACTGGCAGGCACAACCCATGTGGTGATCACGGGGGTGAGCGTCATCCACCGATTGGGGGGATTCGAACGGACGATCCGCGTCCTTTCGGCGGTGCACATGCGCCCGCTGACAAATTCTGAGATCGCCGCGTACGTCGCCAGCGGTGCCTGGGAGGGCAAGGCGGGCGGCTATGGCATTCAGGATCGCGATCCTTTCGTGCGCAAAGTGGGGGGAGATTACACGAATGTCGTGGGTCTGCCGATGAAGGCGACGATCAAGCTGCTGGCGGAGGCGGGTGTAACGCCGCGTCGAAAAGATGAGCCTTCCGGAAAGCTATGAGAAGACTGTTGTCGGTTACGGGCTCGAAATCCCGTTACTCCGGAACCCGGCCACCCGCACCGGCGCTTCACAAAGTTGACCGGCGT
>JAVQWE010000297.1:0-4245 GCA_033579175.1 Phycisphaerales bacterium
CGCCGAGGTCGGCCGCGGCCTCGAAGAAGGGAAAGAGCTCGGGGGCGTCGAGGTTCCAGTCGTTGACGTGGGAGCCGATCTGGACCCCGGCGAGTCCGAGCACCTCGACACAGCGCTCGAGCTCCTGGATGGCGAGGGTGGGGGACTGCAGCGGCACCGTGCCGAGGCCGACGTAGTGCCGCGGCCAGCGGCGGCAGACCTCGGCGAGGTGGTCGTTGAGGAAGCGGTGCAGTTCGAGCGCCTGGTGGGGCCTCGCCCAGTAGCTGAACATCACCGGCACGGTCGAGAGCACCTGCATTTCCACGCCGGCGGCGGCACACTCATCCAGACGCCGATTGATGTCCCAGCAGTTATCCCCGATCTCACGGAACACGCGCTGGCCGATCATCATCCGCGCGCGGCACGGCTGATAGTGATCCATCCGCACGAAACCCCCGTAGCCGTAGCGCGCATCCAGATCGGGCCAGGTTTTCGGCAGAATGTGGGTGTGAAGGTCGATCATAAAACCCATCGCCGCCGGCGGAATCTCCCCCGCACCCGCCCGGGCAGCCAGCCGGTGGCGCGCCGGACGCTCCCGCCCGATCCGCACCTGTGCCCGTGCTGAGCCCGCATCGTCGCTGCGATCGCTCCCGGCGGCCGATGATCGTGGCTCGCCGGTTGCGCTGGCCACTCAGAGCGATTGCATCGGACCGGGCTTTTCCACTTTCGTGCCGCACTTGCGGCAGGTGCGTCGCGCGTCGTCCTGCCAGAATTCCTCCATCGCTCGCGCAAAATGCACGACGATGTCGGCGCAGTCAAACTCGTAATCCTGCACAAGTGCATGACAGTGGTCACAATACCACTGAAGGTGCTCGGTTTCGCCCGGCGGCCGCCGCCGCTCCACCACCACCCCGAGCGTTCCCGGTGGCCGCCGTGGAGAGTGCGGAACATTCGGTGGAATGAAAAATGTCTGGCCCTGGCGCACGATGTGCTCGACGATGCGCTCGTCCTCACGCGTCAGCACTTTGATGTCCCCCTTGAGCTGGTAGAAATACTCCTCCGAATCGACCTGATGAAAGTCATTTCGCGCATTGGGACCGGCGATCACCATCACAAAAAAATCCCGGCCGTCATACAGATACTGGTTGCTCACCGGCGGCTTGAACTTGTCTCGATTCTGCTCGATCCACTTCATCAGATCGATCGGCGGCTGGACCTGCATCGCTCCTCCGCGGAAGAAGTGTTCAGATCAAGCTATCCGCGGTCGGAAGCATCGTCAAACGATGTCCCCGCCCCGACCTGTGCCTGCGGTTTCCGTCCAGCGCGCCGGTCGAGGCACCGGCCGACGGCGAGCCGGTCGAGCCGGGGAACCGCAGCGCATCCGTCCCGGGCCGGAGTGTGCGGTGCCCGCAAGCGGCATTCCCTGCAACGATTCCATGGAGACGGCACGATCCGCGCCGGGTTCACTGCCGCATCGATGCGAACAGTTCGGCATTGGATCGAGTCCTGCCGACGGCGGAGATGAGGTTTTTCATGGCCTCGACGGAATTCATGCTCATCAGGTGCCGACGCACCCGCCGTGCCGGTTCCAGATCCTCCGGCGCGAAGAGTTTTTCCTCCTTGCGGGTGCCGGTCTGGGCGACGTTGATGGCCGGGAAAATCCGCAGATCGGCCAGTTTTCGATCGAGCGTCAGCTCCATGTTGCCGGTGCCCTTGAATTCCTCGAAGATCACCTGATCCATGCGGCTGCCGGTGTCGATCAGGCAGGTGGCGAGAATGGTCAGGCTGCCACCCTCCTCCAGCTTCCGGGCCGCGCCGAACAGCCGTTTGGGCACCTCCAGCGCCCGGGCGTCGATTCCGCCGGACATGATCCTCCCGGAGTTTGCCCCCACGTTGAAGCTTCGTCCCAGCCGCGTGAGCGAATCCAGCAGCACCACGACATCCCTGCGATACTCCACGAGCCGCTTGCAACGCTCGATGACCAGCGTAGCCAGGTCCTGATGCATGTCGATCGTGTTGTCGTTGGACGAGGCGTACACCGTTCCGGGCACGTTCCGCCTCATGTCGGTGACTTCCTCGGGTCGCTCATCCACCAGAAGGAGAAACAGCGCGACATGCGGGTAATTGGCCGCAATCCCCCGGGCGATATTCTGCAGCAGAATCGTCTTGCCGCTTCTGGGTGGAGCGACGATGAGCCCCCGCTGCCCGAAACCAACTGGCGCCAGAATATCGATGATCCGGGTGGTAAGCTCATCGGGCCGGTGTTCCAGCCGGAGCATCGGTGACGGATCGAGCGCCGTCGAGTCATAGATGCCCACATGATCGGCCCAGTCGGCAGGGTCCATGCCCTCGATGGCGACGACGCGTGCCACCTGCTTTCCGCGCGTCTCCACCTGCAGCAGCAGCCCCGGTTTCAGCCGCAGGTCACGCGCAAGCCCCCGGGGAACGGTGATTCCCCCCTTCAGCGGCCGCAGAAGCTGCGCCGGGTCGCGCAAGGTGCCGTCGGAGCGCTCGTCGGCCTGGTGAAGAATCCCTTCGATCCGGTTGTCACTCATGCAGCTCTCAAATCGAATCGGCGTTGCCCGGCGCCCGTCGGCGCCGAAGGGGCATCCCGGCCCCGCCCCATGCGTGGACAGCCCCGCCCCGGTAGGATGAGATCATAGCGGCACCCCAACGGGAGCGAAAGAGATGGACATGATCGCCAAACTCACCGAAGAGATGAAATCGGCCATGAAATCGGGCCAGAAGCAGCGTCTTGGCGTCATTCGCATGTTACTGAACGAGGCGAAAAACGCCGATTTGCAGCCCTCCCGGCCGACACCGCTGGCGGCGGTGGAGGCCTATGCCCGCAAGCTCCGCAAGAGCATCGAAGAGTACGAGAAGGTCGGCCGCCAGGAAGAAGCCGGAAATCTTCGTCAGGAACTGGCCATCGTCGAAGAGTTTCTGCCGCGCAAGCTCTCGCCGGAGGAAACCGCCCGGCTCGTGGATGATTTCCTGACCAAGCATTCTTTCACGGAAAAGCAGGTGGGGCAGGCCACCGGGGCGTTTTTGAAGGCGCACGGCAGCACGGTTGACCCGGCGGTGGCCAGTGCGGCGATCCGCAAGAAGCTCACCGGCGCCTGAGAGATGGGGATGCCCGCCGGATCGCGCCGGAAATGCCGAGGAGGCCCACGGCCCGCGTGCCCGCCCGAAGATGAAATCCTGTCCGTAAGGCAGGTCAGCAGGCTCGCCCGCACAGGGAGGGGTTGGCATGCCCGGGTGGGGTCCTGACTCAAGGGGCGCCAGCGGATGAGCGCAGGGCTGATGTCCTGCGACGATTTGCCGCATCAGCTTGATCGACACGCGCATACAGGTAACCTGCGCCACGTTCGTTGAAACCGGCCGATTTAAAGGAGTAAATCGATGGCCAGAAAGTCCACTTCTTCTCAGGAAAAGAGCACCAAAGCCCCGGCGCGCACCGTTTCGCGCCAGAAGGTTGCGGAAACCCCCGTGCGCAACTCTGCCGTGCCGAAAAAAGCCGGCCCTCAACCCGTTCCGGTGATCACCCACGAAATGGTGGCAATGCGGGCGTTCGACATCTGGCGCTCGGGCACGGGCGGGGATGACTTTCATAACTGGGTTCGGGCCGAGGAAGAGCTGCGCCGGGAACTGGGCGTGCCGCCGGCGTAAGATCAGGCATGCCCGACGATCCGGAGCCAGCCCAACTCGATGCCGTCCCCCTGTTTCCGCTGCCCCAGGTTGTGCTGTTTCCGCGCGCCCTGCTGCCGCTGCACGTGTTTGAGTTCCGGTATCGCGTGATGACGGCCGACGCGCTGGCCGGTGCCCGTCGGATCGCCATGGCCCTTCTGCGACCGGGATGGGAGAAAGAGTATCACGGCCGACCCGCGATTGAGCCGGTGGTTTGCGTCGGACGAATCCTCAGCAGCGAGCAGTTGCCC
This sequence comes from Phycisphaerales bacterium, assembly GCA_033579175.1. Lineage (GTDB taxonomy): Bacteria > Planctomycetota > Phycisphaerae > Tepidisphaerales > Tepidisphaeraceae > JAVQWE01. Next base: position 3,918 of record JAVQWE010000297.1, read on the forward strand.
GACGGCAAGTACAACCTGCTGCTGCAGGGAACGATGCGCGCTGCGATCGACCGGGAATACACCGACCGCCCCTATCGTTACGCCTCGCTGTCACCCATCCGGGAAACCAGCGTCCTGGAGATCGATCTCGGCCCGGAGCGCGAGCAGCTCCGCAAGCTCTTCGAAAGCCGTCCGATGGCTGGCACCGACGTGGCACGACAGTTCCTCTCGTTCCTCGACGGACCGATGCCCACTGCCGATGTGGCCGACCTGGCAGCTTTTCACCTGCTGCAGAAGCTGGCGCTGAAGCAGCAGGTTCTGGCGGATGGTGATGTCCGTCGCCGCGTGC
>JAVQWE010000298.1:0-4245 GCA_033579175.1 Phycisphaerales bacterium
TGTAAAATCCCGAACCTGCGGAGATGGAAAACCTGGCGGAAGCGGCTTAATATGATGCCATTGGCCGGGTACCCAAGCGGTTCAAGGGGACGGATTGCAAATCCGTTATTCGTGGGTTCGAATCCCACTCTGGCCTGTTTCGAAGGCTGGTTCTGCGCAGCGGACGCGCGGCGGGGAGCCGCGGTCGCAAAGGCCGGGAGGCATCATGCGGCTTTTCATCGGGTTGTTGTGTCTGACAGCGCTGATCGTCGGGTGTGAAAAGACCATCCGTGAAGCGGCGGCGCCGATCACACCGCCGGAGCCAGTTTCTCCAGTGTCGCCTGCATCGGCTTGAGGTAGCGTTCGCCGAAGAGGTTCACGTGGTTGATCAGCTCATAGAGCTGATACACGTGTTTGCGCAGGCGATGGTAGCTGTCCGTCAGACGGAAAACCCGCTGGTAATGCCGGGAAAACGCTGGCGTGGTCGTGTGGAAAAGCTCCAGATAGGCCAGCTCGCACTCGGCGTGGGCATACTTGCAGTTGGGATCGAGCAGGGCGGTGACGCGCCAGTTTCCGTTTTCATCCGGGGCGGCGAGGATGTTGCTGGTCCACAGATCGCCGTGGGTCAGCCGGGGGCGGTCTTCGTGTTGCAAGAGGGTTTCGAGTCTGTCATGGATGCGGGCGATGACCTTGCGCGCCCGATGGGGCAGAACCGCCCGCCTGAGGCACTCCTGCCAGATCGCATCATACATCTGCCGGAAGAACACCGGCCAGGAGTCGATTTGACCTTCCGGGGGCTGGGTTACGCCGTCACCGTGCGCCCGGCGGGAATCGAGTGGTGCGTCTGTTGAGGCGGAAGCCTGCGCCCCGGCCCGGCCGTAGCCGTTGGCCGTGTGGGCGTGCAAGGCAAGGACGATTTCCGCCAGGTGTTCCTGAAGTCGATCGAACTGCTCGAGCGAACACTCCTCGCGGGCATCGTGGAGGTTCATGCCGGGCATGTGCTCCAGCAGGAGATAGCTGTCGGGTGATTCCAAGGTGCCCACGTGGCAGTCGATCACCTGCGGCGCCGGCAGGCCGAGCGTCCGCAGCAATCGAAGCTGCTCTGCCTCGCGGAGGTAAGCCCGATCGACCCGGTGCGGGGAGATTTTGAGCACGGCCCTCTGACCGGCCTTGGTGGTCAGCAGGAGTGTGGTGCTGATCGAACCCCCGTCCAGTGTCCGCACCTGCTCCAGCTCGGCATCCGCGCCGGACCAGTCGCGAACGATCCGGCGCAGCGTCTGCCACGAGACTTCACCTGCATCGTGGGACATGCGCTGTCCAGCATTGTCAATTCTTCGTCGCGCCGACGCAATGGAAAATGCAAATACCGGCACGGAATCCTTTGTCCCGGGGAATTGAGGCTCTGCAGGGGGAAGCATAGAATTCCCCGCGACATGAGGATGCATCGACTCTTGCGGGGGCTGGTGGTCGCAACAGTTCTGTCGGCGGGGTGGGGGTGCGAAAACCCCAACACACTGCGAAAATCGCCCCACGAACTGAGCGTGGAACGGACACGCCGGCACGTGGAGTATCTGGCCTCCGACGAGCTGGAAGGTCGCGGGCCGGGCACCCGGGGCATCGATCTGGCGGCCGATTATATCGCCGGACAGCTCAAAACGATGGGGCTGAAGCCGGTCCGGGGGGCAGACGGCTATTTCCAGCATTTCAAAATGCGGGGAGAGGCCCGAATCGGTCCGGAAACCGCGTTATCTCTGGGTAGCAACCGGCTGGAACTGGATCGCGATTTCCGTCCCATGCCGATCAGCAAGAGCGGCGAGTTTTCCGGTCCGGTGACGTTCGTCGGCTATGGAATCCGTCACAAGGAGCGGAATTACGACGATTACGCCGACATCGACGTGAAAGGTCGCGTGGTGCTGGCGATGCGCTTCGAGCCCCACGATGCCGAGGGTCGAAGCCGACTGGTTGATCCGACCACACAACCCGCGCACGGGTCCGGGGGAGGTGGCGGGGATTGGTCGTCACATTCGGCAATTCAGGAAAAGGCGGCGGCCGCGGCGGCGGCGGGAGCCGTGGCCCTGCTCCTGGTAAACCCCCCAAATTACCACGGCAACGAGGATCGCCTCACCCCGTTTCGACGGGTGCCGCGCGTTTCGGCACCGATTCCGGTGATTCACATTTCCCGTGCCGCGGCGGATCAGTTGTTGTCCGAAGGGGGGTTGCGCGACCTGCAGAGCCTGCAGGCCACGATCGATGCGGAATTTACCCCCGCTTCGGCCCATTTTGATGACCAGATCGTCGTTTCGGGCAAGATAGACATCCTTCAGACCATGCTTCCGGTGAAGAACGTCGTGGCGGCGTTGCCCGGATTTGGGTTTGGAGCCGACGAGTGGATCGTGGTCGGCGCCCACTACGATCACCTCGGATATGGCGCCCGCGGGGCCATGCCGACGACCGGGCCAGCCACACGCTCCGTGTACAACGGGGCGGATGACAACGCTTCGGGCACGGCGGCAGTGCTGGAAATTGCTCAGCGACTGGTGGAGCGCAAATCGCGCCTGCCCCGGTCGGTTCTGTTTGTCTTTTTTTCCGGAGAAGAAGCCGGGCTGCTGGGCTCGGATCATTTCGTGTCGAATCCTCTGGTGCCTCTGGACAAGATCATTGCCATGCTCAACCTCGACATGGTCGGAAGGGTTCAGAACGAGACTCTGGCCGTCGGGGGGCAGGAGACCGCCCGGCGGTTCGATTCGCTGGTGAAAGAGCTGGATTCGGCTTCGCCACTGCGGTTTTCAACGATGTCGCGGAACATTTTCGGGCGAAGCGATCATGCTTCGTTCATGACGCGCAAAATCCCAGTGCTCTTTTTCTCATCCGGACAGCATCTGGATTATCACCGTCCAACCGACGACACTGAGAAGATTAATTTCGAAGGTCTGGCTCACGTGGTGGACGTGGCCGTGGAACTCGTGAAGGCCTGGTCGGTGATGCCGCGTCAGCAGTATACCGGGGGTGCGCCGACCCGTCCGGCCACCGATCCGGCCACGCGGCAGGGTGCGCGCCCGCAACTGGGGGTCATGCCCAGCTATACCGAGGATGAGAGCGGACCGGAGGGACTTCGGATTGCCGGGGCTGTCCCCGGCACCGCCGCTGCCGCCGCCGGGCTCCGGGAAGGAGACATCATCCAGCGCGTCAATGGCAGACCGATCACCGGCGTGGAAGACCTGCAGCTTCTGCTGGATCAGGCGCGGGTGGGCGAAAAGTGGATGCTGCATATCATCCGTGGCGGCGAACCGATCAATGTCGAATTGACGCTGCGGGCACGAAGCTCGGAAGACTGATGCTGGGTGTGATTCTGGTCGATCACGGGTCGAAACTCGCCGCAAGCAATGAATTGCTGGAGGAGACGGCCCGGCAGTTTGCCGGCCGGTATGGGCAGCAGTTTCCGATTGTGGAGCCGGCGCACATGGAGCTGGCAGAGCCGTCGATCGCCACGGCCTACGCACGTTGCGTGGCGCGCGGAGCCGATCGGATCATCGTCCTGCCGTTCTTCCTCGGTCCCGGACGGCACTGGACCAGCGACATCCCCCGTCTGGCCGCCGCCGCCGCGACGCAGCATCCTCACACCCGCCACGCCGTGGCCCCGCCCCTCGGGGTGGATGATCTGATTCTGGAGCTGCTGGCCCGACGGGCCGCAGAATGCCTGGATGGCGGCTTCTGAAATGCCCCCGATTCCGCTGCGCCAGATTCCGGAACGCCGCCGGGATGCCATCCATCGCGCACTGCTGACGGGCCTGCTGGGCAACATCGCCACCCGAACCGACAAGCACGAATACACCGCCGCCCGGAATCTGAAACTGGCGATTCATCCCGGCTCCGGCCTTTTCCGGAACGCACCATCCTGGATCATGGCGGCGGAGCTGGTGCAGACGAGCCGGCTCTATGCCCGCACCTGTGCCCGGGTGCACCCGCGCTGGATCGAACAGTCAGGCGCCCATCTGCTGAAGCGGTCCTACTTCGACCCCCACTGGGATGAGCACAGCCAGCGGGTGCATGCGTTTGAAAAGGTGACGCTGTTCGGTCTGGCGATCGTGCCGCGGCGCATCGTGAATTACGGATCGATCGATCGGACCCTGGCGCGTCAGCTTTTTATCCTTCATGCCCTGGTAGAGGGCAGATTCAGAACCGCGGCACCGTTCTTTTCCAAGAACCAGGCCTTGATCGAGCACGTGCGCGACATGGAAGCTCGCCTGCGCCGGCGCGACCTGCTGC
>JAVQWE010000299.1:0-4244 GCA_033579175.1 Phycisphaerales bacterium
GGGTCGTGCCTTTGCGGCAGGATCGGGTTGCTCAGCCCCCGTTCACGGGACTTTTTCTTGTTCGGCCGGTGGCATCGTGTTACCCTGCAATATTTCGCATGTCGTCCGCCGCTCTGGTGTTCTCTGTTCGGAGTGCATATGCCTGTTGGGGTCCGCTTACCGTGTAAAGGATCGTTCCTGCTATCGCCTTGGCTCGATGGTCTCAAAAACGCAGGTCGCGCCATGCCTCGGCGCGAGGCCTTGGAGGGGCTGGAACAGCGCTGGTTGCTCTCCGGCGGGGGACAGGAATCGATCGGCTGCGGCTGCGGCACTTGTCTTGCCGCGGCGGGGAGGTCGCCGGTGGAGCCGCCCCCCACGGAGATGCCCTTGGCCCAGACGGCGGCGCCGGTGGTTCATCGGCTCACGGACGCCCATGCGATCTGGAAACCGCTGCAAGGCCTTCCGGCGGCGCGGGGCCGACAGACGTTTTTAACCTTGGATTCCTACGCCCCGTTCACAATCGATCAACGTCAGCTCACCGGCATGCTATCGCGCGCTCCGCAGGAGGTCACGGCCGCTGGCCGCAACAGCCCGCTGGTCTTCGCCATGCCCGCGCCCGACGGGGTGATGCAACGGTTTGCCGTCGTGGAAACGCAGGTGATGGCGCCGGAACTGGCTGCGCGTTTTCCGCAGATCAGGACGTATGTGGCCCGGGGGATCGACGATCCGACGGCTGTCGCCCGACTCGATACCAACCCCTTCACCGGCTTTCATGCGATGGTGCTGAGCGCATCGGGCCAGTGGGCGATTGATAACTACTTCCACAACGACAGCTCCACGTTCGTCAGCTATTTCAAGCGCGACCTGGAACGGACCGACGGCTTCGTCTGCCTCACGGAAAATGCCGAACCGCTTGACGTACCGGAAGCCGCCGGCGGCCCGGAGAACATCCCCGCCGGCGACGTGTTGCGCACCTTCCGCGTCGCCATCACCACAACGACCGCCTACAACAGCTTCCACGGCAACACGATCGCTTCGGTGCTCTCGGCCGTCACCACCGCAATCAACCGCATCACCGGCATTTACGAGCGTGATCTTTCGACGCGGCTGCAACTGGTGGCGAACACGACGCTGCTGTTCTCCGGTCTTGATGGCAACGGCAACATCGGCACCGGGAGCGTCAGCACGCTGGCCAACAACAACCAGTCGTTCACGGATACTCGGATCGGCGTCGCCAACTACGACGTCGGACATGTGTTCCACAATGGCAGCAACAACGGGGTGAGCGCCGGTGGTATCGGCATTGTCGGCTCGGCGGCCAAAGCCCGGGCGTGCAGCCAGACCAGCCCGCCTTCCGGTGACCTGTTTGCTGTGGATTACGTGGCGCACGAGATGGGCCATCAGTTCAACGGGCGGCACAATTTCTCCAACTGCTCCGGGCCGGGGGACAGCGCCTCCATCGCCAACGAGCCGGGTTCGGGGTCGACGATCATGGGTTATGCCGGCCTGTGCGGTTCCAACAATCTGCAGAGCAACTCGGATGCGATGTTCAATCACATCAACTACAACCAGATGTACCCCTACATCCGCAATACCATTTCCAGCGTGGGAACCACCACCCCCACGGGCAACAGCCCGCCTGCGGTCAGCGCCGGACCTAACTATGTCATTCCCACCCGCACGCCCTACGAACTGGTGGCCGTCGGCTCTGACCCCAACAACGACCCTCTGGTGTACTCCTGGGAGGGGGTTGACACCGGCGGGAGTCTGCCCGTGAACAACACGACGGGAACGACCGGTCCGATCGTGCGGCCGTTCCTGCCCACCAGCAGCCCGTCGCGAGCCATTCCACGTCTGACGAATCTGGTGAACAACACCACAGTCACCGGGGAAGTGCTCACGACCGTCGCACGCACCATGAACTTCCGGGTGGTGGTGCGGGATAATCTGGGCGGGGTGAATTTCTCAGACATGTCGGTGACCACCGTGAATGTCGGCACCAGCGGCTTCACCGTCACCAGCCCGAACACCACCGGTCTTTCGTTTCAGGGGAACTCAAACCTGAACGTCACCTGGAGCGTGGTCTCCACCAACGTGGCGCCGATCAACGCCACGCACGTCAACATCCGCCTCAGCACCGACGGCGGATTCACCTATCCGATTCTGCTGGCGTCGAATGTGCCCAACACCGGCAGCGCGACGGTAACGCTGCCCAACATCGCCACGACGGCGGCGCGGGTTCGGGTGCAGCCGGTGAACAACATTTTCTTCGACATCAGCAACTTCAACTTCACGATCACGGCATCGAGCCTGGGGGCGCCCCCGGCGCCGCAACTGGCCGCCGGAAGCGACACAGGCGTCAGCAACACGGATCGCATCATCAACCTGACTACACCGACCTTCATCGGTACTGCGCCCGCGGGGGCGCTGGTCCGCGTCCTCGCCAACGGGGTCGAGGTTGCCACCGCCACCGCCGACGGCTCGGGCAACTGGCAGGCCACGTCCTCGCCCCTGGTGGACGGGCCGCACACGATCACGGTCACCGCGTCCCTGGGCGGAGAGACTTCCCCACCGTCTGAACCGCTGCAGATCGTCGTGGACACGGTCGCGCCGACTCTGGTATCCAGTGGTTTCCTGTTCGAGACGACGCACCGGCCCATCCTCACGTTCAGCGAGAACGTGGCCGGGGGGATCGATGCCGGCAGGCTGGAGATTGTGAACCTCACGACCTCTACCACGCTCAACCCGGCGGAATATCAGGTGGAGTTCGAGCTGGCGACGTTCACTGCCGGGGTGGCGTTCGTCGCGGCGCCGGGTGGAATCGTGCCCGATGGCAATTACCGCATCACCCTCACGCCGCTGGTTACCGACGTGGCCGGCAACCCGCTGGCCGGAAACAACATCGTCGATTTCTTCGTTCTCACCGGCGATGCCAACCGCGACCGCTCGGTGGACCTTGGCGATTTCGGCATCCTGGCCAGCCGGTTCAATCAACCGGGAACCTTCAGTCAGGGGGATTTCAATTACAGCGGTGAGGCGGATCTGGCGGATTTCGCGCTGCTGGCCACCAACTTCAACACGTCTTTGCCGGCACCGTCGGGACTGCCACGGGCATTGATTGTGCCCGCGGGGGTGTTTCTCGGGAACAGTGCCGGCCTCGTGCGCGAGCGTTCGATTGAAGAATTGTTCGGTGATCCGGTGTGAAGCGGGCGGATCGATCCGTGCGATTGCCAGAGCCTTGTGCGAACCCCGGGAACTTCCAAAAGCAAAGTACTTTCCAATCAACAGTACTTTCAGAACCAAAGTGAACTTTCCCGTCGGGGCATCGGAGTGCCGGTGAAGACAGTGCCGTTGCTGATTCCTCGTCGAGGGGGGCAACCGGCCGAGTGAAACGATCAAGCCCGCGTTTGCGGTGCCTCGGTCGGCACAACCGGTCCTGATCGCCTCAACCGGCCTATCTTCACCGGCTTTCCCGCGTCCGATACCGCGCAATTTTTGCGCGATCGCCTGCGGAGATTCGATGTTTCTTCCCTGCGTTGCTGCAGTTGGCAGCCGCCGGGAGGAAGTGTATGTCCGATAAACTGTCGCGCCGGGAACATTCCTTTGGTGCCCGTCGTGCCCGCACCTATAAGCCCGGCCCCGTGACGCTGGCGCCGTTGGAGCTCCGTCGTCTGTTTGCCGTCGGGCTTGACCCGGGCGGTTGGACGCAGGTCACGCCGGCCGAGGATACCCGTGTCATCTATGTTTCCAGTTCCAGCGGAAACGATGCTTCGGACGGTTCTTCACCGTCGCGCCCCGTCCGGACTCTGCAACGGGCACAGGCGCTGGTTCGCGACGGATCGGCCGACTGGATGCTGCTGAAGCGCGGCGATTCGTTCGAAGCCTTTGGCGACTGGCGCAAACGCGGTCGCAGCGCGCAGGAGCCGATCCTGATTGGTGCCTACGGGCAGGGCGAGCGCCCGCGGATTCTTTCCGGCACGCGCCCGGGCTTCCTGACGCTGCGGCGCGACGGCCGATCGATCGACAATCTGGTCATCGCGTCGCTCGACTTCCGCGCCCACACCTACGATCACTTCAACGGCGACGGCGCGACCGCCGGACTGCGGTTGACCTCCCCCGGACGCAACATCACCATCGAGGATGTGCGCGTGGCCGGCTACAAGGACAACATCGTGCTGGATCCGGTGGGTGGGACATTGAGCAACGTGCTCATTCGGCGCAGTCAGGTGCTGGATGCCCATGCGGCCCGCACCGTGGGCAACGGG
>JAVQWE010000300.1:0-4239 GCA_033579175.1 Phycisphaerales bacterium
GATGGGCGTTGTGCGGATCGGTCATGGAACCGGCCTGAAAAATCCCTGTCCCCGGCATACCGCGCCCGGCACGGTGCGCCGCACCAATGCCGTAGGCCAGGCGTTCTTTCTCCCGAACCCGCTCGATCAACCGTTCGGAGAGAATCGAGGCGGCCAGCGAGAGGGGCCGTCGATCCGGATTGGATTCGTCGCATGTCACGAAGCCGACGGCCGCCACGGCTTGGGGTGTTACGCTAGGATAGGTGGCATCCCCCACATAAGGACCGGGACCGCGCTCGAGGCGGCGCAGCCGGTCCAGCGATTCAAACCCCTGTTGCCGCCGCGGCAGCGATCCGAGGTAGCGGGCGATCAGGTCGATCGCATCCTGTCGCTCGATCTCGCCACACACAGCCACTTCAATGGCGGCGGAGGAGGCAATCCGGTGGAACCACGCCTCGGCGGCGCTGCGCTCAATCTGTTCCAGCCGTTCTTCGGTCAAGGGGGCGAAACGAATATCGCCGCCGTAGAAAATCCGGTACTGTAATTCCTGGAGCGGCCCGACCGGGGTGCGTTTCATTTCCCGGATACGCTGTGCCTGGGTTTTCTTCCATTCGTCGACGTTCGATGGTTCCAGCCTTCCGTCGGTGAGGACCGCATGGACCAGCTCCATGGCCGCGGGGAGGTCGGCCGGCGTGCTGGTAACGGTGATGCTCATCACGTCCAGACCGATCGACCCGGACATCCTGGCCGATTTGCCGGTCATCAGGTCGCGAATCTGGGTGCTGGTGAACCTGCTGGTCGCCGGCTGCGTGAGCATGCGGCTGGCAAGATTGCTTAGCCCGCGGGTCTGTTCGGTCTCTTCGATCTCGCCACCGGGCAGCGAGATGCGCACCTGCACTTCGCTTTTCTTGTAGTCGGAGAATCTGTGGTGCAGCACCACACCGTTCTCGAACACCACTGTGGTGATCTGCAGATCGGGATCAGTGGTCGTGGAGACGACCGTTCCCGGGACGGGATCGCTGGCCAGAATCCGATCGGCCAGCTCCTTGTCCTGCGGGGGGGAAGTCTTCCGCGCCCAGGCGGCGCGGGTGGCAGCCTCGAGGTCCTGCGGAGACGGAACGGCCACGTCGGGCTTCCCCGATGGCATGGAGAGGATGCACAGGTAAGCGCGGGTGTCGAAATGCTCGCGGAAAATGCGGTGCAGCTCATCTGCCGTAAGCGACTCGAAGGCCTGCTTGAGCAAATCCAACCTCTGCCGGGCTGACAGAATCGGACGCTGCAACCCCACCGCGGCGGACAGCTCGACAATCACCCGCGTGTTGTCGCGTGTGCTCTCGGTCTTCACGGCCTCTTCGGCGTCGGCAATCATGCCCGCCCGAGCCAGTTCCAGTTCAGAACGGGTGAAGCCGTGATCAATCGCTCGAGTGATCTCCGCAATCAGGGCATCGAGAATCCGGTTCCAATCCTGCGGCTCGCCGGTGGCCTCGAAGCTGACCTGCGTCGCTTCCGCCAGAAAATCCGAAATCTGCGCGCTGGCGCTTCGAAACGGAGCCTGCCCACTGCGGACAAGATCACTGTACCGCCGGGAAACGATCCACGTGGCGATGCGTTCGGCGATTTCGCGGTGATACTGCTGCACGGTCGTGACCGGGGGGCGCGGCGGCCGAATGGACAGCATGGTCAGGTCACAGGCCTCCAGCTCCGGATCGGTGAAGACATACGCCGCGGCGGAGGCGGTCGGGCGCAGACCCAGGGTTTTTGCCTCGCGGGCCGGGGCGCGGGCGGAGAACCGGCCCAGCCACGGCCGAGCCCGGGCGATCAGATCGTCCGGTGTCACGTCGCCGACGACCAGCAGGGTCATGTTTTCCGGGCGATACCAGGTATTCCAGTAATCGAGGAACTGCTGGGGAGAAACGGATTGAATGGACTGCTCATCGCCGATGACATCGTGGGTGCGCAGCCTCGTGTCCGCAAAGACGGTTTTCATCACCTGCTTGCGGATTCGCTCTTCCGGACCCCGGCGGGTGCGCAATTCCTCCAGGATAATGCCGCGTTCGCGATCGATCTCCTCGGGCAGAAGCAGCAATCCGTCGGCGTAATCCGACAGGATTTTCAGGCCGGTTTCGAGAGTTTCCGGCTGCACGTCCGGGAGATTGAGCTTGTAAACCGTCTCGTGGAAGCTGGTGTGGGCGTTGGTGTCGGCACCAAAGCGCATCCCCATGCTGCTCAGCAGGGGAACCAGCTGGCCGGGAGCAAAGTGCCGCGAGCCATTGAACGCCATGTGCTCCAGGAAATGCGCCAGACCGTTCTGCTCTTCGGTTTCGTTGGTGGCGCCGGTGCGGACATGCAGGTACATCTCAGCCCGGCCGGGAGGATTGGGGTTCTGTCGGATAATGTACTTCAAGCCGTTTTCGAACTGCCCGTAAATGTTGGCCGGGTCACGCGGCAGCGGCTCGTCGGCCGCGGCGCAGACTGCCAGAGTGAACATTCCGATCCACGGAAAAATCAGCCATTTCATGGGGGGCCTGCTCCACGATGATTCTTACCGCCGCCGACGGCCATCTGGTCGGGACAAATCCGGGGGTGGATTCTATGTGACTGAGGCGGAAAAAGAAAACCGCAGCCTGATTTAACCGTTTAACCCAACCAGTGCCGTTCCGTGATTTCCACCCAGTTGCCGCTCGGGTCCTGCAGCAGCAGGCTTTCCTGTCCCGGGGTCAGCCCCCACTGGCGGGTGTATTCCATCCCGGCCTCCAGAAGCTTCTGTTCCGCCTCGGCCAGTGAGTTGACTTCGATCTGCAGCGGGCGAAGGTCGGTGCGCTCAACCACTGGCTCATGCACGTGAAAATGCAGCTCTGCATTGTCGGCCGCGTAAACCAGCACCTGCCTGCCGTCCGGAAGCGTCAGGTTGGCCCGGCGTTCGAACTGGAGGATCGACCGATAGAGCTGGTCCATCTCCCGCTCGAGGCCGGCGATGGCAACTGAGCGCACGTTGTCGATGGCGACGAGCCGGACGGGAAGCGGCTCGGGGAGCGTCGGCCGCGAGTCCGGCACCGGCGTGAACTCGACGCGTGACGGTTCCAGTTCCATCGTCAGGATGCTAGGGTCGGTGCCACGGCAAGGCCAGATGGTGGGCCGGATCACTTGCTCTCCTGCCAGTTGCGGCCGAACTTGATCTCCACCTTCAGGGGCACGCGCAGCGGCAGGGCATTCACCATCTCCCGTCGGATCAGCTCACTGTCGCTGGCCACCGCCGCCGAGGGAGTCTCGAACACCAGCTCATCATGAACCTGCAGCAGCATCCGGCTGGGCCGGCCTTCGGACTTCAGCCGACGATGGATGTTGAGCATGGCGACCTTGATCAGATCCGCCGCGGAACCCTGCACCACCGAGTTAATCGCCGCCCGTTCGGCCGCGTTCCTCAGCGCCACGACTCCGGAATGGATATCTGCCAGCGGCCGGCGGCGCCCGAGGATGGTCTGCACGTAGCCGTCGCTGCGGGCCTTCTCGACGCACTCCCTCATGAAGCGCTCGATGCCCGGGAATCGCTGGTTGTAGGCGCGAATCAACTCGCCGGCCGCCTCGGGTGTCATGCCGTCGATTCTCCGTGCCAGCCCCTGAGCGGTGATGCCGTAGATGATTCCGAAGTTTACGATTTTCGCCTGTGCGCGCTGCTCGCGGGTCACCCGATCGGGTTCCACGCCGAAGACCTCCGCCGCCACGGCGGCGTGGATGTCCTGATCGTTCTCGAAAGCCCTGACCAGCGCTGGTTCCATTGTGAAGTGTGCCAGGACCCGCAGTTCGATCTGCGAGTAATCGGCCACCAGCAGCCCATGGTCCGGCCCTTGTGCCACGAATGCCAGACGGATGGCGCGACCCTCGTCCGTGCGTACCGGAATATTCTGCAGGTTGGGATCGTTCATGCTCAGCCGCCCGGTGGCGGCGCCGCACTGGTTGAAACTGCCGTGAACGCGACCCGTGCGCGGGTTGATGTCATGGGGCAACTGATCGAGATACGTGTTCTTCAGCTTGACCAGTTGCCGGTACTCCAGAATCCGCCGCGGAACCTCATGCTGATCCGCCAGCCGCTCGAGCACTTCAACATCGGTCGAAAACCCCGTTTTGGTCTTCTTGATCACCGGAAGCTTCAGCCGCTCAAACAGCACTTCTGCCAACTGCTTCGGTGAGTCTATGTTGAACTCTCCCCCGGCAAGCTGATGAATCTCCTGGCGCAGACGCTCAATGCGTGCGGCCAGTTGC
>JAVQWE010000301.1:0-4229 GCA_033579175.1 Phycisphaerales bacterium
CTCGCCCGTCCTTTCGCGCTTCGCACATCTGCAACCGGAACTGACGGTGTCTGCCGCGCCAGCCGTGGGTCTGGGCCATCACCAGCGGCCGAAGAAACGGGCTGCATTGGCAGTGGTTATCTGATCGACCTCTTCGGGCGTGGCGCCCCACTGGCGCGCCACCACCGCCGCGGTGTGGACGACCAGCGCCGGTTCGTTGACTTTGCGGCTGCGGAACGGCTCGGGGGCGAGGTACGGGGCGTCGGTTTCAACCATCAATCGGTCGCGGGGAGTCATCCGGATGCAATCCCGCAGCGCCTGATTCTTCCTGAACGTGATCACTCCGGTGTAACTGATCCAATGTCCGGCGGCGAGAATGGCTTCGGCGTCGGAGGGGGTGCCGGTGAAGCAGTGGAACACCCCGGTCACGGGATAGTCCTGCAGGATGGCCAGGGTATCCGACACCGCATCGCGGCAATGAAGAACGACCTTCCGCCGCAATTCCGCCGCCAACGCAAGCTGCGCCTGAAAGAACCTGCGTTGGCGGTCGCGGGGGCAGAAATCGTAGTGATAGTCCAGTCCCATTTCGCCCAGGGCAACGACAGTCGGGCTGACCTGTAGGTCGCGAAGCACTGCCACATCGTCGGGCTGTGCATCCTGGCAGTAGTTCGGGTGCAGGCCGACGGCGCATCGCAGTTGCGGGTGACGGGTACACAGGTCGATCGTGGCCCGGGCGTCGGCGATGCTGGTCCCGACGGTGATCATCCGATTGACACCCGCCGCGGCCGCGCGGGCGAGCACAGCGTCGATCTGCTGCAGCAGCCGGGGGTCCGTCAGATGGCAATGCGTATCGACCATATCAGGGTGACCCGTTCCGCTTCGTTGGCTGAAGGCAGTTTCGCCGTCGAGCAACAATTCCGGCCGCTGAGAATCGCTCAATCCACAGCCTGGAATGCGCTGGTTGTGTGCCGGATTTGAGGTCTGCAGCCCGGCGGCCAGATCACGGCGACCACATCAAAGCGCGCGGGCGGCCGCGGCACGCCGTAGCGGCTGAGAAAAACCCTGGCTACCTGCATGATCTGCTTCTGTTTGTGCCAGTCGACCTGCTCTTCCGGGGCCACGCGGTTATCTGCGCGAGTCTTAACCTCGACAAACACCAGCGTCGGGCCGTCGCGGGCGATGATGTCAATCTCCCCGGCATTCAGGCGAAAATTGCGGGCGAGGATGCGATAGCCCTTGGAGCGCAAATACCGCGCGGCCGCATTCTCGCCGCGAGGCCCCAGCGGGGCATCGTCGGCGACGTGCCGGCCGAGATGTCTCCGCAGCCAGTTGAGCATGGCGGCGTGGTGTTCAGAATCCGCACGGCGTCTCGCGTTCCGGCCGGTCAGAGCGCGGGAACGGCGCCCTTCGGACCGTACGAACCCGATTCGACGGCTGGCCTGCCGCCAGTCCCGTGCCGGCAGGTGTGAACGCCGGCATTGCAGCGCGAGCACAGGAGCCGACCGCGGCAACGGCACTTCAGTGTGTGCCCGCCGGCTCATGCGTGCGTTCCAGGGTGGGTGCATGGGCCATGCCCGCCCCACCGCTTTCGGAGATCGTGTGCGTCTCATCCCCGATGCGCATCGCGTAGAAGCTGCGATACACAAAGAACAGAGCCACCACGAAGAATGCCGCCGCCAGCACGTGCTGGAGCGTTGATTTTCCGCTGCGGGTCAATTGAAGCGCCAGTTCCACCGCCAGCAGCCCGAAGAGCGTGCTGAACTTGATGATGGGGTTGAGCGCGACCGAAGAAGTATCCTTGAACGGATCACCCACCGTATCTCCCACGACGGTGGCCGCGTGAAGGTCGGTGCCCTTCTTTCGCAGTTCGGTTTCCACGATCTTCTTGGCGTTATCCCATGCCCCGCCGGCGTTGGCCATGAAAATCGCCTGGAAAAGTCCGACGACGGCCAGCCCGATCAGAAACCCGACGAAGAAATACGGCTCGGTGAACGCCGTGGCCAAGGTCATGAAGAACACCGTGAGGAAGATGTTGAACATGCCCGACTGGGCATATTGCGTACAGATTTCGACCACCCGCTTACTGTCTTTTTCCGAAGCCTTGCTTGTGCCCTCCAGGCGGATGTTGCGTCGGATGAACTCCACGGCGCGATAGGCACCGGTGATCACCGCCTGGCAACTGGCCCCGCTGAACCAGTAGATCACCGCCGCGCCCACGATGATCCCCAGCAGGAACGGCGCGTGCAGGATCGAGAGGTTGGCAATCGCCGCCGCGTTGGTCAGACCCTCGGTCAGCAGCATGATGATCGAGAACACCATCGTCGTGGCGCCGACGACGGCGGTGCCGATCAGCACCGGCTTGGCGGTAGCCTTGAAGGTGTTGCCGGCGCCGTCGTTTTCCTCCAGAAGCGCCTTGGCCTGCGAGAAATCGGCATCGATGCCGAAATTCTGCTTCAGATCGTTTTTGATATCCGGCTGCTCTTCGATCAGCGACAGTTCGTAAATGCTTTGTGCGTTATCGGTCACCGGTCCGTAGCTGTCGACGGCGATGGTGACCGGCCCCATCCCCAGAAAGCCAAATGCCACCAGCCCGAAGGCGAAAATCGCCGCTGCCGGCATGATCGACGCCAGGCCGGTGACGTTCCCGCCGATCGTGGAGATGGCATAGGCCACAGCCATCAGACCGCAGATGGTTGCCCCGCCGACCCAGAAGCCGCTGAAATTGCCCGCCGTCAGCCCGGAAAGGATGTTCAGCGAAGCTCCCCCTTCCTTGCTGGCGGTAACCACTTCCCGCGTGTGCCGGGCGTGCACGCTGGTGAAGATTTTGGTTACTTCGGGGATGATGGCGCCGGCGAGCGTGCCGCAGGTAATGATGGTGGCCAGCTTCCACCACAGATCGGTGTTGGTCACACCATTGACAGTGATGCTGCCCATCATCAGGTAGGACACAACGTAGGTCCCCAGAATCGAGAGGATGGAAGCCAGCCACACCAGTGTCGTCAGGGGCGCCTCGAAATTGAAACTGCGTGCCGAGCCATAACGGGCCTTGGCGATGGCTTCGTTGACAAAATAGGCCAGGCCACTGGTGACCACCATCAGCAGGCGCATGACGAAAATCCACACGAGCAGCTTCGTCTGGATCAGCGGATCGGTAATCGCCAGCAGGATGAACGTGATCAGAGCCACGCCGGTTACGCCGTAGGTCTCGAAACCGTCGGCCGAGGGCCCGACCGAGTCGCCGGCGTTATCACCGACGCAGTCGGCGATCACACCGGGATTGCGGGCATCGTCTTCCTTGATGCGGAAGACGATCTTCATCAGGTCAGAACCAATGTCGGCAATCTTGGTAAAGATGCCACCGGCCACACGCAAAGCGGCGGCGCCGAGCGATTCGCCGATGGCAAAACCGATGAAACAGGGGCCGGCCAGTTTCGGGTCAATGAACAGGATGATTGCCAGCATGATCACCAGCTCGACGCTGATCAGCACCATGCCGATCGACATGCCGGCCTTGAGCGGAATGGCATAGCACGGATATCCATACCCCCGAAGCGATGCGTGAGCAGTGCGGCTGTTGGCGAAAGTGTTCACACGAATGCCGAACCAGGCCACCAGCGCCGAGCCTGCCATGCCGATCAGGCTGAAAAGAACAATCACCCCCACTTTCCAGGCCGGGAAACCGATCTGCGTCTGTTCGACGCCATCGACGATCACACCGGTGGGATACTCCGCGAGGAAGCCGAAATAGAAGACGATCGCCGCCGTGATGAACACCCACAGGACCATCAGGAACTTCGCCTGCGTGATGAGGTAGGTCTTGCAGGTGGCGTAGATCAGCTCGGAAACCTCGAGCATGACCTTGTGGACCGGCAGGCTGCGGAGCTGGGCGTAGATCGCCACGCCGAACAGCAGGCCCAGAAAACAGACCACCAGCCCCCAGAGCAACAGGGTATGGCCGGTCATACCGAAGAACAGCGCTTCGGTGCGCAGCTCAGCCGGCAACCGCAGCTTGGCTTCTCCGGCCAGTGCCTCGGGAGTGTTGAAAAGGAATCCCACTGCCAGGGCCAGAAGCAGCCCTTTCCAACTCAAAAGGTTTCGCATGTCTGTTCGAGCCTCCTCAAGCTCGTCGTGGAGCAGCGTACGCAGGGTCTTAAGCCCCTGATTTTGGGGGCCGGAATGTTACTGGCTTCGGGCGTTGGATACAACTGGGCGGCGCCAACCCGACACCGGAACCACAGCCCCTGACGGCT
>JAVQWE010000302.1:0-4201 GCA_033579175.1 Phycisphaerales bacterium
CAGCGCAGGATCATGGCTCAAAATCACGCTGGCGAGCGTCTTTTCCTGCTGACCCCCGTGTTGCCGGGGTGCAGGAGGTCGATGGTCTTCCCGCACGCAGCGCCCCACGGTTTCCAGCAAGCAAGGTCCGATAACCCCGGATTCCCATGAAGCTTCCACTGCCTGTTCCCGGGGAGATTCACCTGCTCCCCGCGCGGTTTAATGATTACAAAACCCTGGCGCGCTTTCATTACCGACCGGGGCACCCCTCCACCATCGCCGATCTGGTCGCCGCCTGGCACTTTCCGGCAGACCGGGCAGACCCCCGCGCCGCGCGCTCCCCAAACCAACCCCCCCGTTGCGTTGGGGTGGCGGTGCTCTCGTGGCCCACGGCCTGTTCGCTGGGGAGACAGCGCGCAATCCCAATGCAGGGCTGGAGTTACGGCCAGCGCCTCCGCTTCGCCAACGCCAACATCCGCTGCATCAGTCGGGTGATCGTCCATCCGACCTACCGTTGCCTGGGGTTGGGCAGCCAACTGATCCGGCTGCTGATCCAACGCTGCCCCACGCGCTACATCGAAGCCAGCGCGCAAATGGCCCATGTCCACCCCCTCTTTGAGCGGGCCGGCATGGTCCGCCACGATCTGGGACCCGACCGACCGGTGTATTTCCTGTTCGACAAAGCATCCGAAGCGGGTCGGATTCGTTCCCCGGCACACCGCCCGCACCCACAGGACTCGCCGCGCGACCCGGATCGGCTCACGCTCGATCATGACTCCACACCCGCTTCGGCGGATTCGCGTCCGACCGTTCCGCCGGGAATAACCGCGCATTCCGTCGAACCGGCGCCGGCATCGTCGGCTGGCGCACCCGACCGCACCCGTGTTCGATCAGGGTGTTTGTATCAGAACCCATCAACAGGAGACCTCCGATGACCCCGCAGGAGCGAACCCGGATTCGACATTTTCTCATGCTCGCCGTGAACACCGAACGCCCGCTGGAGCAGATTCTCTCCGACTGCGGACTGACGCCACCGGATTTCTTTCGCCTAGCGCAACTGCCGCTGGTGCAACGGTGGATGCGGCGCATCACCCGCAGCTCGGCTGCCGCCCTGCGCGAACTGGAGCTGGCACGCGGGGCATTGTCGGCGGCGGAACAGATGTCGGCGCGGATCGCCGGCAGGCACGACCCGGACGAGCCGGACCTGAAGGAGTCGATCCGTCGGCTGTGGGTCGATGCCATCCGTCTGGCAAGAGCCCAGGAGCAGTCGGAATCCCGCACCAGACCCGGTGCCGCCCCTGCCGAGCCGACCAGCACCGCACGCGACGACCCGACCGACCGGCTCGCCAACGCGATTGCCCCCGAACTGCCTGACGACGAGGCCGCCACCATCGTCGCGCGAATGCTTCGACGGCGAAACCACTCAACAGACCCGCCCACAGCCTGACTTGCAACCGTCCATTCACGCGCCGCATCGGGAAACCTCCGCCCGTCGAGCGTTTCTCCCGCGCAGCGGCAGAAAGCTCCGGTCGACGGCGATCTGTCACCGTGGTCGCGCATCCGCTCAGGCAGATTCGACGCCCCGCCGGAGCGGCTCCGGCTCGAACGCTTCTGGACAATCCCCTTGCCGATGAGGAGACCCCATGAGATTCCCCCGCGATCTGCTGCTTTCGCCCTGCCGCACACCCGATCAGCTTCATGACTGGGTGCGCCTGTTCGTCGGATTGAACATCCCCCGGCATGCGGTCTGCGAAGGACATGATGCTCCATTTGACTATCTGTGCGCGGCCTATTTCGAGCCGGCCACGGACCTGATCGTCTGGGCGCCGCGCGGGGGTGGCAAGACGCGTCTGGCGGCGCTGGCCACGCTGCTGGACCTGCTGCACAAGCCCGGAATATCGGTTCGCATCCTCGGAGGCTCACTGGAGCAGTCGCTTCGCATGTGGGAACACCTGGTTCCCGACCTGGAGCGGCTGGTTCCGGATCTCTTGCAATCCCCGCAGATCCGTTCACGCCGGCTGCGCCTGCGCAATGGATCGAGCTGCGCCGTGCTGACGCAATCCCAACGGGCAGTGCGCGGCCTGCGTGTGCAGAAGCTGAGATGCGACGAGATCGAATTGTTCGATCCGGAGGTGTGGGAGGCAGCACAGCTCGTTACGCGCAGCGCCCGCGTCCGACCACCGACATTCCCCCGTCGCTCGGCAGCCATTTTGCTTCCCTCGGGGAGCCAGCCCGAGCCGTCCCCGAGCGGGCAGTACCCGACCCTCGCAAGCCCGGTTGGGCCGCCTTCGCCGCCCGACAGCACCGCCTGGTCCGGGCAGAATCGACCGTCGAGGGTGCGTGCTCCCGATTCCGGGGCTCCGGAAATGCCGTCCTCTTCAGCAATGAGGTCAGCTTCAGGAATGAGGTCATCAGAAACGGGGTCAGTCCCTGTTTCTGATCCACACACGGCGTCATTAGACAAGGGGTCATCATTAGAAAAGGGGTCAGTCCCTGTTTCTGATGCCACGGCGGGTGCACGCACGGCATCCGACCTCGTTGCGAG
The DNA here is from genome assembly GCA_033579175.1 of Phycisphaerales bacterium. Taxonomy (GTDB): domain Bacteria; phylum Planctomycetota; class Phycisphaerae; order Tepidisphaerales; family Tepidisphaeraceae; genus JAVQWE01. The sequence continues at coordinate 2,525 of JAVQWE010000302.1, forward strand.
GTCAACCGCAAGCTCTTCCGATCCCGCGTGCATCCTGCCCGTTGATCCGGTTGTTCCCGAGGCTGCAGCCATTGCCGCTCGTGGTTGTGACCGCACGCAACTCGCGAAGTCGAGCGCCCCGGCGGTACCTGCTGTCCAGAGATGCGATCCTCTCCAGAAACGGGGTCAGTCCCCTTTTTTGCCCGTTTCTGAGATGACCGAACGGCCGTCAGACTCCATGTCCCTCAACCCCGTCCCGGCCGATCTCCCGAGAGCTGCACCGATTGCCGCAGGCGCTGGCACCGAGCCGCCGCAGGCTGCTCCCTCGCAAGCGCCTGCTGAACCCGAACCGGTCGCAAGCCCGGCTCCTCCCCCGCCGTCGGCGTCTGGTCCGGCTGTCGGCTCTACGAATGCAGGATCTGGACTTCCAAAATCAGGGACTGACCCGGTTTCTGCTGGAGGACTTTCAGAAACGGGGACTGTCCCCGTTTTTCAGGGAATCATCGCCGGCTGTATTGAGGCGTTGTCCACCCACCATCGTCCGTTCGGACTGATGCACGAGCTGCTGGAATCACAATCGTTGCAGGCTTCCTCGACTGCGGCCGCCGGCACCGTCCGTGCGCGGCTCATCCGCTGGTGTCTGCTGGATGTCCTGCAGCGATGCGAAAGCCACCGCGATTGTCGCTCCTGCCCGCTCTGGGACGACTGTCACGGGCTGGCCAAGACCGCCTGCGACGGATTTGTTCCCATCGACGACGCCATCGCCCTGAAACGCCGCGTGTCGGCCGACTGCTGGAATGCCGAGATGCTCTGCCGCAAGCCCGCCGTGCAGGGATGCGTCTTCCCCGCCTTTGATCCCGAGGTGCACGTCCGTGAGCCTCTGGAGCAGACACACACCGAGGCGGGCGATCGTCGGCCGACGCCGGCGCTTCCGGTGAACATTGCGGGTTCGACGCTTCACCTGGCCATCGACTTCGGCTTTGCCAACCCCTTCGTGTGCCTGTGGGTTCGCGTGACCGGAAGTGGTCCGGAGGCCATCGTTCACGTGATCGACGAATACGTGCAGGCCGGGCAGACTCTTGATGTGCATTTGCAGCAGATTCAGGCAAGGAAGCACGGCGCGGTGGCGTGGGTCGCCTGCGACCCGGCCGGCAGCGGACCCAACGACCAGACGGCCGCCAGCAACGTCGCCCTTCTGCGTCGTGCCGGCTACCGGGTGCGTTATCGGACCAGCCGGATCGTCGACGGCCTGGAGCTGATTCGCGCTGCCTTGCGTCCGGCCAGCGGTACCCCGCGACTGTACATCCACCCCCGCTGCACGCGCCTGATCGCGGCGTTACGGAGCTATCGCTACCCGCAATACGGGAACTCTGGCGCACGCGGCGAGCTGCCACTGAAGGACGGCGTGCATGATCACCTGATTGACGCGCTGCGCTACCTGCTGATCAACCGCGGGGAACGGAAGATCATTGTTAGCAGATACTAACTTAGGATTGGTGCTCTCCATGCACGCTCCTGGTGAGCCTGAATCACCCCGTTGAGCAGACTTCGAAACTGCGCTTGTGTACCCGGCCGATTGCGATATCTTCGCACGCCAGCACGGAGCGCCAACCCTTGTTTCAGGAGGAACACGCATGTCCAGGACCGACAGCAGCCGTCCCCGACTCGGCAGGGGCCTGAACAGTCTGATCAACACGT
>JAVQWE010000303.1:0-4197 GCA_033579175.1 Phycisphaerales bacterium
GGTCTTGCCCCCGCCTGTTCCCTCCAGCTTCACCCGCGCCATCCGGTTTCTGGCGACGCTGACCGATTATGAGCGGTTGCGGATCGTCCGTTACACCAGTCAGAACTTCGACTTGGACCGAATGCGCACGCTCCTGAAGCGGCTGGGTAATCCGCAGGAGCGTTTCCGTTCCGTGCACGTCGCCGGGACCAAGGGCAAGGGCAGCACCTGCGCGATGATCGCATCCATGCTCAAGTCAGCCGGCTACAAAGTGGGATTATACACCAGCCCCCACCTGCTGGATATCCGGGAACGGATCGCGATCAACGGGGAGATGATCAGCCACGCGGATTTCGGACGGCTGGTGCGGATTGTCGAACCCTTTGTCACCCGTGCCCGGCCGACGCCCAGCTATTTTGATGTCCTGACGGCTGTCGCGTTCAAGTACTTTGCCGAACAAGCGGTTGACATCGCCGTGATCGAAACCGGGCTCGGGGGCCGGCTTGACAGCACCAACGTCATCCAGCCGGAGGTGACCGCCATCACCTCCATCAGCAAGGATCACATGCAGCAGCTCGGACACACGCTGCCGCGGATTGCCGAGGAGAAGGCGGGGATTTTCAAGCGTGGCGTGCCGGCGGTAACGGTCATGCAGCCGCCTGAGGTGGAGGCCGTTCTGAAGCGGGTGGCCGAGAAGGTGGGGGCGCCTCTGGATATCTGCGGGAAGACCATTGAGTTCAGCTATCGGTTTGAATCCAGCCGACTGCAGGGTCCGCACAACTTCATCTGCCTGACGACACCCAACAGCCGGTTTGAGCATTTGCCGGTTCCCTTGCTGGGAGAACATCAGGCGATCAATTGCGGGCTGGCCTTGAGCGTCATTGACAAACTCAAGACCCGTGGACTGCCGATCAACGACATGAAGGCAATGGAAGGTCTGCAGAAGACCACGCTGCCCGGGCGGATGGAAGTCATCCACCCGCAACCACGAGTGCTGGTGGACGGCGCCCACAATGCTGCCAGTCTGGACGCGATGATGCGCGCCATTGGCCAGCACATCCCCTACGACAGCATGGTGCTGATCTTCGGCTGCTGTGCCGACAAAGACGTGGCGGGCATGCTGGAGCGTATCAGCAGCGGTGCGGACAAGGTCATCTTCACCCGGGTGGACAACATCCGCAGTGCCAATCCCGAGGAACTGGCTGCGCAGTACACCGAACTGTATGGCAAGATGGCGCAGGTCGCGCCGAATCTTGAAGCGGCCCTGGCGATCGCCAATCGGGCGGTCACCAAGGAAGATCTGATCTGCATCACTGGAAGCTTTTATCTCGTTGGCGAGGCAAAGAAGCTTTTCGCCTCCCGCAACCCGCTGGCCCCGCAGTTTTCGACGAAAGTCCTGATTTAACCGATTCACCTGACAAGCCTGGGGCATCGACGATGGTGTTTTCCATGCCCATCGTGCTGGCACTTCTGGTCCCGTGGCTTCTGGTTGCCGTTTGGCTGCTTCGTCGCGGCGGGCGTGAGGTCGAAATCCCGTTTCTGGGATTCTGGCCGTCGCAGGACTCCGGGAATCAGGACCCACGCCGTCTGACACAACCTCCCGGGTGGCTTCTTGCGGCATTGATGGCATCGGCCGTGGCGATCGTGGCCGCGGCGGGGCCGATGCTGTCGGGCAATCTTCAACGGTCGGTCACCCTGATCGTCGATCGGGGAGCTACGATGTCGGCGGCAACATCGCGTGTGGACCCACGGCCGAGGTACCTCAGCACCCTCGAGGCACTTCTCGCCGGGCCGGAAGGGAGCACTCTCCGCCCGCGCCGGCTGATTCTGGTCCCCGAAGGTACACTGATCGAAGCGCCGGGGACGGGCTGGCTGGATCAGATCCGCGACCTGCCGCCGGGCTCGCTCGACTCCGGGCCTTTCGTGGAAGCGGCCATCGCCGACGGATTGCGACGTTGGGGGGAGCCAGTGGTGGTGGTCACGGATCAGTCGCTGGAGGTCACCGACCGACGTGGACTGATCGTCGCGCCGGTCGAGGCTTTGGAGAACCTGGGGATCATGCATGTGGCGGCCAACCACCGCGGGCGGCCGCAAGTGCTTGTCCGGGTCGCCAATCAGCAAAAGACGGCAATTTCGGCGGTCGTTTCCGTTGCAACGGGAGCTGAAACGCATCGCAGGCCAGTTGAACTCTCCCCCGGTGCGGAAACCGACATTTTCGTCGATCTGAATGATCCGGGGGATACGATCAGCGTCGCTCTGGATCCCGTCGACGGCTTGGCGGCCGACCATCGGGCATGGCTGGTGCGGTCGGCAGCATGGCCGACGCTCGAGCCGATCGGTCCGCTGCCCGCGGAGCTGGATCGAATGGTGCAGGCGTACGCCGCCCATCGTCCGACCGGCGACGGTTGCCCGGCAGTCGCGGTTGTTGCCAACCCGGAGCCGCTCAAGCCCGATCGCTTGGCAGTGATCTACGCGGGCCTGGGAAGCGACGTAGTGGGGGACATGCTTACCTCTGGCTCGGTTGAAGTATCTTCGGCGCTGGGCCGAGAGGTCGATTGGCCTGCACTTCTGAAGGGTGCGAGGATCGGCGCGGAACCCGACGACTCCTGGACAGCCCTTGTCCGGGCTGCCGGAAAGACGTTGCTGGCGGAACGAGCGAGCCCGGCGAAGCAGATTCTGGTTAATTTCAGGTCGCCCGCGGCCGGGCGCGATCCGGCTTTCGTCGTGTTGTTTACCAACATCTTCGATTCGTTCGCCAAGTCTGAGGGTCAATGGCGCGCAGAGAAGATCTTCACTCCGCCGGCGGGCTGGCGGCGATTGACGGACCGGCTGAGTAACCTCCAGCCCTCGCCGGGGGTGTATGTCGATTCCGCGGGGACAAAGCGCGCGCTGAACGCCCTCGGCATCAGGGCATCCGCGACTGGGGAGGTGCAATGGGAGGGGATGGTCCGGTCCCTGCCGTGGGACAAGTCCGGCGCCAGGGATCTTACTCCCGCCGCGGCCGCAATCGCGGTGGGGTTGTTGCTGGTCTCGGGCATGGCTCGTGCCGCTGTGGGGCGGGAGGGCTGAGCGAAAGCTGGTGCGCCTGGCCAGCTTGACACCCCCGAACCATGTCCGTACTGTCAGGCTGCAGTCTGGCCCGGAGCAAGCCGCCTGCGGAACTCGCAACCATGCCCGAAAACATCCCTCCGATCTCCGTCGTATCCCACAAAGACATCCGGATCGTGGAGTTCACAAACAACAAGATTCTGGATGAGGCCAACATCGAAGGCATCCGCCGGACGATCGACTCGCTGATCGATGAAACCGACCGGCCGAAGTTGCTGCTGGATTTCGGCGCGGTGGACCATCTGTCCTCGGCGGCGCTGGGGATGCTGATCAACTGCAACAATCGGGTGAAGGCGCGGAACGGTCAACTGAGGCTGGCGAACATCAAGCCGCAGATTCTTGAGGTGTTCGTGATCACCAAGCTCAACAAGCTGTTCAAGATTCTGCCCACGCGGGAAGAGGCTCTGGCCAGCTTCATGGCGGGCTGAAGGAGCAGTCGGGGAGTGCAGGCCAAGGCGCTGAAATTCGATATTCCGTCCGACTTGAGTGAGTCGCGGCGCGTCCATCAGCAGATCATGGCGGCGGTGGCGGACGGGGGCTATTCCGAGGATGCGATTTTCGCGATCAAACTGGCGATCGAAGAAGCGCTGGTGAACGCGATCAAGCACGGCAACAAGCTCGATCCCCGAAAGCGGGTGCATGTGGAGGCAAACGTCGGGCCGGAGGAGGTGGAAATCATCATCGAGGATGAAGGTCCGGGGTTTGCCCGTTGCGCCGTGCCCGATCCGACGGCCGACGAAAACCTGACCAAATGCTCAGGTCGCGGTCTGTTGTTGATGGAAGCGTACATGCACACTGTCGAATACAGCAACAACGGCCGGCGGGTACGCCTGGTGCGCAAGCGCGATTGACCAGCCCTGGCAGGCGGGCCCCGAGCGGCGGATGGGGCGAAGCTCGCCTTCAACCTGTTGTTGCAATCCGCCGCACGAATCCGGCCGGCGCGATGTTCATTCCGATCCGTACTGACAGTCCCCTTCGACGCACGCCGTATGTCAACTGGGGATTGATCCTGCTGAATCTCGCCTGCTTTATTGCGCAGATTCAGTTTCCCGCGATCACGGATCGGTTCCACCTCGATCCACTGGACCTCCGGCTTTATCAGTTCTTCAC
>JAVQWE010000304.1:0-4193 GCA_033579175.1 Phycisphaerales bacterium
GCTGTTTGCCGACAACATTCCCACCAGTGTCTACGACAACCTGATTGCCTGTGTGCGCGCCCACCTGCCGGCGGTGCATCGCTACTACCGCCTGCGCCGCAGCGCGATGAAACTCCGGGAGATTCATCCCTATGACACCTACGCTCCGATCTTTCCGGACATCCGCAAGAACACCCCTTGGGAACGCGCTGTGCAGCTTGTGATTGACGCCTGCCGGCCGCTCGGGCGCGAGTATTGCTCGGTCTTGCGCGAGGGACTCACGCGCCGACGCTGGTGCGACCGCTACCCCAACGCCGGCAAGCAATCCGGGGCCTTCAGCGCCGGCACTTTTGATGGCCCGCCGTACATCCTGATGAACTACCAGCCCGCGGTGCTCGATCACGTCTTCACCCTGGCGCATGAAGCCGGGCATTCGATGCACAGCTGGTATTCGGCGCGAAATCAGCCGTTTCAGTACTACAAATACACGATCTTTGTTGCGGAGGTAGCCAGCACCTTCAATGAGCAGCTTCTGCTGGAGCACATGCTCCGGCGTGCGAAGGATCGGCGTGAGCGGGGGTATCTGCTCAATCATGCGATTGACGAAATCCGGGGCACCATCGTCCGGCAGACCATGTTCGCCGAATTCGAGAAGATCACCCATGAGCTTGTGGAAAAGGGTGAACCACTGACGGTAGAGGCGCTGCGTCGAGAGTATCGTCGGCTTCTGGAGGATTATTTCGGTCCTGAGGTGGTTCTGGACAGCGAGCTGGAACTGGAATGCCTGCGCATTCCGCATTTCTACCGGGCGTTTTATGTCTATAAGTATGCGACCGGGCTCAGCGCCGCGATCGCCCTGAGCCGTCGGGTGCTGGAAGGTGGCGAACGGGAGCTGGAACAATACCTTGCTTTCCTGAAGGGCGGCTGCAGCAAATGGCCGCTTGAGCTGCTGCGCGACGCCGGCGTGGACATGGAAAGCCCCGCGCCCGTGAACGCCGCGATGGCGCGGTTTGACAGGCTTGTCTCTGAACTCGAACTGATCCTATGAGCCGGCGCGTTTTCCTGCACTCGACCGCCACTGTTCGCGCGTGATCCGGAACAGCTCGGCCCGCACACCGTAGTATTTTTCGGTCGGCCCGAGCGGAGTCATCCCGAGGCGCTGCGTCACCCGGATCGACGGCAGGTTCTCCGGCAAAACGAATGCATACAGCGGATCGATCTGCAGATCCTCAAAGCCGTAACGGAGCAGTTCACGACCGAATTCCGTGGCATAGCCTTTACCCCAGGCGTCGCGGCGCAGGTGCCAGCCGACCTCAATGTCGTTGGTGAGCTTGCCGGCGTTATCGAGCATCGGCTTCAGCAACGCCGTGCCGACGATCCGTCGAGTGGATTTCTCCTCGACGGCCCAGACTCCCTGGCCCGGTGGAAAGGTGTCGTTCTGCTCCAGCCGCTGACGCAGCACTTCGCGCATTTCTTTCATCGAGGCGACCGGGCGGGTGGTGGGGAAATAGCGAAGCACCTCGGGATCGGAGTACATGGCGAAGGCGCCCATCACGTCTCCCCGTGACTTGAGGTTCCAGTCGCGGATGATCAGCCGCTCGGTCTCGAGGCGCACAATAAAGCTCCATTTCCTTCAGTGCACGCGTACGAACCTGCGGTTGCCCAACTGCAGCACGCGCGCCGTGTCGAAACGAAACTCCTGATTAAACGCATCCGGCGGAACCTTCTGGCCGTCCAGCCTCACCGCGCCTTCCCGGATCTTGCGTATGCCCTCGGAATTGCTGGAGCAAAACCCCGCCTGCACCAGCAGAACCGGCAGCCGGTGCGGACCGGGGCCAACCTTCAGCTCGGGCATTTCGTCGGGAATGCCCTTGTTGACGATCACCTGCTGGAACTCGCGCACGGCCGACTCGGCGGCGTCGGCCCCGTGCAGCCAGGTGATCAGGTTCCTTGCCAGAGCCACCTTCGCATCGCGCGGGTTCCGCGCGATGCTCTGGCGGAACTCGGCTTCAGGAACGTCGGTCAGAAGGGTGTAATACGATTCCAGCAGAGCATCCGGCAGGCTCATGATCCTGCCGAACATGCCCGACGGGCCCGAGGGAGGATCGGTCACACCGATGTAGTTCCCCTGACTCTTGCTCATCTTCTTCACGCCGTCGGTTCCTACCAGCAGCGGCGTGACGATGACGCATTGGCCGGGCTTTCCCAGGTCCTTCTGAAGTTCCCTCCCGACGAGATTGTTGAACAGCTGGTCGCTTCCTCCCATCTCCACGTCGGCATCGATCATGACGCTGTCCCAGCCCTGCAACAGGGGATACACCAGCTCGTGGAGACGGATATCAACCTGTTCTGCGTACCTTCGCGCAAAATCCTCGCGTTGCAACAACTGCGCGACACTCTTGCGGCTGAGCAGCTCGATGATTTCGATCATGCTCATGCGGCTGAGCCATTCGCCGTTGTAGCGAATCTCCAGGAATTCTGCTTCAGTGCGGAGAATCCGGCCGATCTGGGCCACGTAGGTCCGGGCGTTGGCGTCGATCTGCTCGCCGCTGAGCACCGGACGAGTCGTATTGCGCCCACTGGGATCGCCCACCCGGGCCGTGTAATCACCGATGATCAGAACGGCCTTGTGGCCCCAGTCCTGAAACTGGCGGATGATCTTCAGCGGCACGGCATGGCCGAGATGTACGTCCGGGGCGGTGGGGTCCATCCCCAGCTTGATGCGCAGCGGCTTGCCGGTCTGCCGGCTGCGGGTGAGTTTCTCCTGCAGCTCTTCCGGGGTAATCAGGCGCTCCACCCGCCGCATCAGTTGCGAAAGCTGTTGTTCCACTTCGGGAACCATGGCACGCGAGTGTAGGTACCTTGGCAACAAGGTTCAATCTCCGGCGGAAGCAGCCGGAGACTTGTTCGGCGCCTGCCATCGGCGGGGGTTGCCTGCTGTCGCCGGTCCGGGGCTGCCCCACGCACCGTGCGAGGCTACGTCGGCGGAAGATTGAGGTAGTAATACAGAGTGTTCGTGGCATTGAAGATCGCGTGCATCAGGATGACCGCCGGCAGGTTGGCGGTCCGCTGATAGACATATCCGAAGCACAGGCTCAGCAGAAAAATGACCGGGGCCATCCACAGCGAGTGTATCAGCGCAAACGGAACCGACGTGACGATGATCGCCAGCCACGCACGCCCCGCGGACTCATGTGCTCGCAGGAGCCGGCTCAACAGGGTCTGCAACCCGCCGCGGAAGAACAGTTCCTCAAACAGCGGTGCCGCCACGATCGCCGCCAGGGCCAGCGCCATCCGAAGCGCCGGCGAGGACTGCTCTCCCAGCAATCGCAGAATCTCATGCTCCCGGGGATGCTCAAACTCAATCAACTGATAGAAATGCTCCAGACCGTGGAGAGACCAGAAAACCAGCGGATACGTCACCAGAATCGCGAGGATGGCAACCATGGGTGCCCGACGCAGCCGTTGCCACGTGAAGCCCAGCCTCGCCAGCCACAAACCTTCGGAGCTCAGCAGCATCGCCACGAACACCCCGGCCCCCAGCAGCGCCGGGATCGTCCCCAGAAATGCCACGTCGGCGGGGGAAAGATCGGGAGCCGCACCGCTGGGCGGAGCACGGCCCGATGCCTTGGGCATCAGATACAGCCCCTGCGAAACCAGCCAGCAGACCAGAGCCATTGCCGTGGCGGCGGCGAGGGGAGCAAGAGGTCGATCCCGGGTAGGAGGACTGGCGCCCAGCACCGATCGTGGCCGGTGGGCGCCGGTCGCGAGCACAATCAATCCCGCGACCACGGTCATGCCTCCGATGATCGACCATTGCATGGCCTGAGAGATTTCCACCGGATTGCCGCTGACCGCCGGATTTGACATTCCGCACGCCGCCTCTACGCTTCGCCCGCAACCTCGTCGCCGCAAGCATCGTGCGTGGCTGCGGCGGGGTCATGGCCATGAGCATTCTGGACCGGATCATCTCCGCCAAGCGTCAGGAAATCGAGGCTCGTCGTCGGGAAACTCCGGTGGAAGCCCTGAAAGAGCGCATTGCCACCCTGCCGCGCCCGAGGAATTTTTTCCACGCCGTCACCCGTACCCCGGCTCCGGGCCGAAGAGTAAACCTCATCGCAGAGGTCAAAAAGGCATCCCCCAGCGCCGGGATCATCCGGGAGGATTTTGACCCGGCCGAAATCGCCCGCCAGTACGCCTCTGCCGGCGCCGAT
>JAVQWE010000305.1:0-4178 GCA_033579175.1 Phycisphaerales bacterium
GGAGTGCAACCGCCGCTGCAGGAACTTCATGGCCGAGTCGAAGCACTCCTGGCGCGCCCGCGCCTGCTCGATCGTCCGGATCTGCTCGGGTGAAAGATCCATTCCTTCCAGCAAATGGAATCGGGCGATCGTTGTGTCCTTGCAGACAAAGGCAAACCGACCGTCGAGGTACACTCGATGACTGCTGCCGGCCCCCCGCTGCCGAAGGATTCGGGTGATGGTGGGCATAGGCTCTGCAACCCCCGTTCTCAGATTCTCGCGACTTGAGCTCTGACCGATCGCCACCCGGCGGCACGCGCTGCGACGGAAGCATTCCCGAGCGGTATCAGCCACAACCCTCCGCGTCAGCCAGACCCGACAGCCCGAAATGGCCTATTGAGCCGGAGCATCGCCGGCTGGCGCGGTTCCTCTATCTCCGCCGGCCTTTTTTGTTGCGATCCTTCTTTTCCATCCAGCCGCTCTTGCGGGTCTGAATCACCGGCCCACCGGGACTGCCCAGCCCGGCGAGGTTGCCGCTCATCATCTGCTTCATCAGCTTCATCCTGCCGAGCATTCCCATCCCCCCGACGGCGCGCATCATGTCGCGGCTCATCTCAAACTGCTTCATGAACGCCCCGACTTCCTGGACCTGCACTCCCGCACCGGCGGCGATCCGCCGACGCCGTTGCCCATCCAGCAGATCAGGATTCTGCCGCTCTTGACGACTCATGCTGTCATAGATGGCGCGCATGCGTTTGATCTGCCGCTCAACATCCTCCCCTTGCATGCCGATCTGCCGGGTCAGCTCGCTCATGCCCGGGATCATTCCCATGATCTTGCCCATGGGTCCCAGGCGTCGGATCTGCCCGAGCTGGCCCATGAAGTCATCCAGCGTGAAGGTGCCCTTCTCGAGCCTTTCCGTGATCCGACGGGTTTCCTCCTGATCGAACTTCTCCATCGCCTCGTTGACCAGCCCGACGATGTCGCCCATGCCGAGGATGCGCTGGGCCATGCCCTCTGGACGGAATTCCTCCAGCCGATCCAGTTTTTCTCCCACACCCAGGAACTTCACGGGCTTGCCGGTGACCATCTTTGCGCTCAGCAGTGCCCCGCCGCGCGTGTCGCTGTCGAATTTGGTGAGGATCAGCCCGTCCAGTTCCAGTTGCTCGTTGAACACCTTGGCGCTGTGAACCGCGTCCTGACCGGTCATGGCGTCCAGGACGAGGTAAATCTGGTGGGGAGCCAGCTGGGTGTTGATGTCTTTCAGCTCGTCCATGAGCTCCTGATCGATGGCCAGCCGGCCGGCCGTGTCGAGGATGACCACATCCCGACCGGTTTTGCGGGCTTCGGCAACACCGGCGCGTGCCACCGCCACCGCCGCGCCGCGCGCCACCTGGCCGTGAGGCGCAGCGCGCGACAGGTCGGCATACACAGGGGTTGCGGTCTGCTCCCCCAGCACCTGAAGCTGCGTGATTGCCGCCGGACGCTGCAGGTCGGCAGCCACGAGCATCGGGTTGCGCCCCTTGGATTTCAGGTACAGTGCCAGCTTGCCACAGGTGGTGGTCTTCCCCGAACCCTGCAGGCCGCACATCATGATGATCGTCGGCCCCGGGGAAACGAAGTAGATGTTCGTGTCCACCGGACCCATCAGGTTGACCAGCTCGTCATAGACGATCTTGATCATGAGCTGGTCCGGCTGCAGCGACTTGATCACTTCGGCGCCGATGGCTTTCTTCAGCACGTGATCGCAGAACTCGTTGACAACCTTGAGATTGACATCGGCCTCCAGCAGCGCGGTGCGCACCTCGCGCATGGCGTCGCGAACGTTCTCTTCGCTGATGCGACCGCGCCCGGAGAGGGAACGGAAGACGCTGGAAAATCTGGCGGTCAGGGCATCAAACATGGCAGCATGAGGATATTCGCTCCGGGTGCCGGTGTCATCCGCCGGTGCCGCGGCTGGATCGGCTGCTCCGGACCGACTGCCGACGAGGGCGTGTCGACCCCCGGATGCCATAGCACGTGCACGACCGGAGCCGGATTGACATAGTATCGCTGGCAGGGTTTCATGAAGCCGGCAAGGGAGTGCCCATGCCCGGTGAAACGGACCTGCACAGAACGCTGAAAAAAGAAGCCTGCCGGTGGTTGTTCCATCAGGGATACCGCTGCGTCGCCGCCGAAGTGAAGCTTCCCCCGCTGGGAATCGTGGATGCGGTCGGCGCGGGTGTGTTCGGCCCGTGGCGGAACCAGCTTCACCTTCCGCGGGCCATCGCGCAGGTGTGCATCATTGAATGCAAGGCCAGTCGATCGGACTTCCTGCGCGATCAGTCCCATGATGGCCAGCTTCAGTTGTGCATTTTCCAGCGCCAGGCCATGAGGCGCCGTCGTCCCCGGCGCGGCGCCAAATGGCGTTATCGCGACGCCGTCGGGCTGGGCAAGTTCAAAAGCTGCCTGATCGTTCCGATGGCCAATCTGCATTACATTCTCGCGCCGGCCGGAGTCGTGAAGAAGCAGGAACTGCCCCCCCGGTGGGGACTGCTGAGCTTCGGGGAAGGCGGAATCAGCGTGGTACATCGCGCAGGCTGGCAGGAATGCGAGGCCCAGTCGTTTGTTGAGACCCAGATCGCCCGCACCCTGACCTGCGACATTCATAACGCCGACCTGCGGGCCATGAACTCTGTCAATCGGGAGATGCTCCGTCAGCAGCAGGCATTGGCCAGCCGCATCCGCGCCATCAGCCCGGTGGTGGCGTGATCTGTTCCTCTGGAGCAAAAGCGATCACCCGGACAGCGCCCCTCCCCCCCGAGGCAGGGAGCCGGAAAAAAACGCGACCCGATCAGATGATCGAGTCGCGTTGCAAAGCCTTGTTCTGCGGCCGAGAGGAGTCGAACCTCCACGTCTTTTGGACACTAGAACCTGAATCTAGCGCGTCTGCCAATTCCGCCACGGCCGCGGCTGTTCTGGATGGTATCTCTTGACTGTTTTCCGTCAAGCAACCGTGTCAAATCGCCGGAATTCAGCGAAATTTGATTTGACAGCGGAGATCAGACCGGCCAAGCTTGGTATAGAATTGATAAGCGGCGCCGCGGGGCGAGGTCGCTCCCACGCCGGTGAAGGTACCGGAGTTTCCATTTCGCGCCCCTGTCGCGGAGGACGGATGGTGGCGTGAAATCGAGGTTCCTGCCCGTTCCCGGCCTGTTCACATCACCCGGGTTGTCCCCGCCCGCGCCGAAGGAATTTTTCAGGAAGAAACTGCGTGACCCCCGAACTTCGCGCGCGCGCCGAGGAAATCCTCGGCTACAGATTCCGTAATCCAGACTTGCTCAAAGAAGCGTTGACACATGCTTCCATCGCCGACAGTCGGCTCAAAAGCAACGAGCGGATGGAGTTCCTGGGTGATGCCGTGCTCGATCTGATCGTCTGCGAGGCGCTGTATCGGAAGTTTCCGGAATTCCTCGAAGGTGATCTGACGAAAATCAAGTCCGCCGTCGTATCCCGACGCACCTGTGCCGAGATCAGCAAGGAAACCGGGCTGGTCGATCTGCTGCTCATCGGAAAGGGCATTCACAGTCGCGATCAGATGCCCGGGAGCCTGGCGGCGGCGGTGTACGAGTCGATCGTGGCGGCGATCTACCTCGATGGCGGCTTCGACGCCGTCAAGGACTATGTCCTGCGGACCATCTCCTCCAAGATCGATCTGATCTCCGCCACGATCCATCAGCAGAACTTCAAGGCGGTGCTTCAGCAGCACGCCCAGAAGTACCTGGGTGGCACACCCGTTTACGAGCTGCTGGATGAGAAGGGGCCCGACCACAGCAAGTGCTTTGAGGTATGCGTGAGCATCGACGGTCGGCGCTTCACCAGTGCCTGGGGCCCGAACAAGAAGACCGCCGAACAGAAAGCCGCTCTGCTGGCTCTGGAAGAGCTGGGTCTGGTCGATGAGAAAGAGGTGGACGAGGCCTTCCAGAACATGCCATTGGAGGAATGACCGGCGGTTCCGACCGCCGCGGAAACCTGCACGCCCCTGCGCCTGCGGGGAAGCCAGCGATGCTGGCGGCGAGCCGCCAGAAGTCACACCCCCAGATCCCGCGTTGTGAAGAGGCTCTCAAACTGGTAGCCGGCTGCCTCGATTGCCTGCCGCGCGCCTTCGAGACGGTCGATGACGCCGATGATCCTGTCGATCTTCGCCCCGGCATTCGAGA
>JAVQWE010000306.1:0-4164 GCA_033579175.1 Phycisphaerales bacterium
ATCGGGTCAAACAGTCAATCACGGGGCACGGACATGCCTCGAAGCATCAGGTGCAGCAGGCAATTCAGGCGGCATTCCGGCTGAAGCGCCCCCCCGAACCTCCCGACGTGGCCGACGCCCTTGCCCTGGCCCTCTGCTGCGCTCGGATGCGCGGGCTGTGCTGACGGCCAGGCCTCAGGGCAGACCATTGACAAGACCGCTCTTTCCGCGTATCCGTGCTGTTTCCATTGGCATCAGCGCGCAACGGTGATCCTGCGCGCGATCAACCGATTATTCTCTTGCAGACATCATGACCCACGACCTGACTGCTGCGTCGATCAACGAGAAAGCTGCCGACGAGTTCTTCCGCCGCGGGCTGGAGGCCGAGAAGGAAAACAACCACGAAAAGGCCGTGGACTTTCTCGAGCGCGCGTTGAATGAGAACCCTGATCATGAGTTGGCCGCGTTCCACCTGGCAGTGCTGTACGACCGCCGGGCTGAAGACGCCAAGGCGATCGAGCTGTATGAGCGCATCTGCACGAGTCCTCCCGTCCATATCAACGCTTTGATGAATCTGGCCGTGCTGTATGAGGACAATAACCACTACGACGAGGCCAAGCGCTGCCTTGAGGCCGTGCTGCTGACGAATCCCAATCACGAGCGGGCCAGGCTCTATTTGAAGGACGTGGAATCGGCCCGGTCGATGTATTTCGACGATGACGATCACCGCTCCGACCGGCGTGATGCCGTCTTGAACATTCCGATCAGCGACTTTGAACTCTCCGTCCGCAGCCGCAACTGCCTGAAGAAGATGAACCTGAAGACTCTGGGAGACCTGTTGCGCACCACGGAACAGGAATTGCTCAGTTACAAGAACTTCGGGGAAACCAGCCTGAATGAGATCAAGGCGTTGCTGGCCAGCAAGGGGCTGCGACTGGGTCAGGCCGCTGAAGAGGCCAAACCTCAGGCTCGGCGGGCTCCGGTGGTCTCCGGCGATGTGCCACCGGAGATCATCAACAAGCCCGTTGCTGATCTGGAATTGAGCGTACGCAGCCGCAAGGCGCTGCAACGTTTGAACATCACCACGCTGGGTGAGCTGGCGGCCCGCACCGAGGATGAGCTGCTGGGCTGCAAGAACTTCGGTCAGACAAGTCTGAATGAAATCAAGCAGATTCTGGCCTCTTTCGGGCTGGCGCTGCGCAAGCTGGAGGATTGAGCGGCGCGACCGCCGGCCATGCAGGTGCGGGGTGCCGACGGGCACGCCCGCGAGAAGAGCGGGAGAGAGCCCGGCTGTGAAGCCGGGGATCGGATCGCCACGTCAGCTGCTGACGAGGAGAGGGCACGGATGCCTTTCAACCTGCTTCGAATCCTGTCGCATGGCATTCTGCTGCTGCTGATTGCTTATCCGGCCGGCTGCGTCGGGCGGGGGAGGCAGTCCGGCGAGCCGCCGATGATCCGGGTCCGACTGGCCGCCGCGGCCGATTCCGTCACGATCCAGTCTTCCGAGCCGGCCACGGTGGAATTTGACTACCAGAAGCCCATGCCCATCCGGCTCGATTCCGGCCCGGCGGTGGTGACCCGCTCGGGAGGCCAATGGCGGATTGGCTCGGCGGTGCTCGACGGGGGTGCCTGGACCCTTCGGCCGTCGCCGGGCGGCGTGATTTCGCTGGACGGCGTGCCATTTCGAGGCGTTTTTCGCTTTCTCCCCTCCGGCCCGAATCAGATGGAGGTGGTCAACCACGTCGATGCGGAAAGCTACCTCCAAGGCGTCCTGCCCCGTGAGCTCTACCGGGACTGGACCGATGAAGCCTACCGCGCCCAGGCAATCGCCGCCCGAACCTATGCCCTCTATGAAGCCCGATCTCAGGGCGCAGCAAGGCACTACGACGTCTTTGCCGACGTGCGCAGCCAGGTCTACGGAGGTCTGCAGGCTGAAACTGCCAAGGCGAATGAGGCTGTCGCGGCGACCCGGGGAATTGTCGCAGCCTTCGGCCCACCGGGAAAGGAAAAGATCTTCAAGGCCTATTTCAGCGCCTGCTGCGGCGGGGTGGGGCAGAATGTTCGAGACAGCTTCCATGAGCGGTCCATTCCGCCTCTTGATGAGAAGAATGTCCGGGGGCTGTGCAGCATTTCTCCAAGGTTCACCTGGCCGGACGTGGCCATCAGCAAGTCGGAGCTGACCCGACGCATTCAGGCATGGGCAGCGGGGCGCAATCACCCAATCGGGCGGATTCAGATGCTGGATCGAATCGAGATCGAAGCGACGAACCGCTTTGGGCGTCCGACACGATTCCTGCTGACCGACATCACCGGCCAGCGCTACAGCCTCGGTGTCGAAGAGACGCGATGGGCCTGCAACGCCGATCGTGGTGAAGGGCCTTACCTTCTGAGCGGATTCTTCAAGCCTGTGAATCAGACCGATCGCATCGTGTTCACGGAGGGCCGGGGCAGCGGACACGGCGTGGGCATGTGCCAGTGGTGCGTCGAAGCACTGGGCCGCCGTGGCGTGCCGGCAGAAGAGATTGTGCGGTTTTCCTACCCCGGTGCGGTGCTGGTGAAGGCGTATTAAGCCAGCCTTCGACGCGGCCGCTGCATGCGGCCCGTTGAATGCCTTAGAAACGCCGTCGGGCATCGCGCCTTGCCCGCACCGGCGGTTATGCTCGCTTGCGTGCTGGAACCGTGGCACGAGTTGCGGCTTTTGTGGGCTGTCCTTCTGAACGGGGGGCTTTTCGCTGTCGCGCGCCGGCTGGCGCTGTACTCAGCGGGGGGGGGGCCGCCTGCAGCTCTGGCTCGATTCAATTCTGCTCTGGTGGACCTTGCAGTACGTGATCGCAGGGGGGTTGGGGCTTGCTGGCGCGCTTTCGCCGGTAGCGCTGGCCGTGGTGGCGGGGATCGTTTGCGTGGGAGCTCTGGTTTTCGTGAAACCTCCGGCGACGAAGCCGCCGGCTGCAGATGTCTGGCTCTTCGGAGGGCTGGTGTTCGTCGTTGGGTTCGTCTCGGCCGTGATCTGGGGCCATCGCGATCTTCCGGCAATGGGAGACGATCCGCTGACCTATCACCTTCCGGCGGCTGTGACATGGTTGCAGCAAGGTCGAATCTGCATCTACGAGACCTGGAACTTCAACCCCGCCAACAGTTACTCCCCACTGGCGGGGTCCATCTTTGCGATCTGGCTGCTGGCGCCGCTCGGAAACGATGTCCTGGCAAGATTCCTGCAGTCACCGGCCGTCGTGGCGGTCTTCCTGGCCGCTGTTCAGATCGCTCGACGGCTGGGAGCAGCGCCCGCGGTCTCGGTGCTGTTGGGCCTGGCCTGCGCCCTTTGCCGGCCGATTGTCGGGCAGTCGGCCATGGCGAAGGACGACGTGTTCCTCACGGCATTTGTGCTCCTGGGCATTGGAGGGTTGGCGATGCCGGGTCCGGCTGCCCCAATGCGGATCGGGCTCGCCTTTGCCTTGGCGGCGGCAACGAAATACACCGCCCTTTATTCGCTGATTCCCATCCTTCTGCTTGTGTTTCCGCCGCGAAAGGTCTTCAGTTGGCGCATTGCGACGGTCGCGGTGACCGTGGTGGTGCTTGCCGGGCCTTGGTACCTGCGCAACTGGCTGTTTTTCGGAAATCCGGTGTTCCCGGTTATGGTCGCGCCCGGAGGGGTTGAGTTGTTTCCCGGACTGTTTGAAACCACGGTCTCGCCGCGATTGCGTCAGCCGCAAGAGCTTTGGCGGCTGTTCGTCGCGGGCTATTGGGGGCTTGGAACGGCAGTTGCGCTGCTGGTTGCCGCTGGTTGGGTGGGGGCCTGGCTGAGCAAGCCCGGCACGAAGCTGCGTCAGCCGCTCGCACGGCTCGTCCTTACAGGTCCGCTGGTGGCAGGACTGGTATTCTTTGCCAGCTCGCCCTACGCAGAATTGCGCTTCGTGCAGGTCTGGATTGCGGTGATGATCTGCGCGATGGCGCTGCTGCCGCATCGTATTCAAACCCCCGCCGCCGCCGGCGTTGCCATCGCCGCCATCTCGACCAGTTTCGCGCCGCAGTTCCTGCTGTCGTTCGTAGTCGTAGCGGTGGGTGTTTCCGCGGGAGCCATTCTGTTACGAAGCCTGCTGGGAGGCAGGCCGAGTCTCCGGCCGTACGTTTTGGCGACGGGAGCGATCGTCGCAGCAGCGTCTGTCTGGGTGTGGTGGCGGGCGTACG